>NZ_JBXSOL010000005.1:0-272811 GCF_057784555.1 Rhizobium sp. CNPSo 3670 | reverse complement strand
GCCGCGACCTCCAAACGGAGGTTCAGATATGAGCACGCAGCAATCCAATCAACGATCCGATATTTACAGCCGCATCACCGCCAAGATCATTGCCGATCTCGAACAGGGCGTACGGCCATGGACCAGGCCCTGGACGACGAAAGATGCGACAGCCGAGGTCAGCCGGCCACTGCGCCATAACGGCCAACCATACACCGGCATCAATGTTCTGCTCCTCTGGTCGGAAGCCATCGCCCGCGGCTTTGCGTCATCGACGTGGATGACGTTTCGCCAGGCAAAGGAGCTCGGCGCTGCCGTCCGCAAGGGCGAAACCGGCACAACCGTTGTCTTCGCCAGTTCTTTTGTCCGCGCCGAGACGACAGAGACAGGCGCGGAGATCGAGCGGGATATCCCGTTCCTCAAAACCTACACGGTATTCAATACCGATCAGATCACCGGTCTCGATGGGCGGGCCGCGTGCATTGAGCCCGTCCAGGATCCGATGAGCCGCATCGGCAATGCCGGCCGCTTCTTTGCCAACACGGGCGCACTGATACGGCACGGAGGATCGGCGGCCTATTATGCTGCTGCCCGGGACTACATCCAGATGCCACACCTGGATGCCTTCCGCGACGATGCCTCCTATGTCGCCATCTTGAGCCACGAGATGACGCACTGGACCGCGGCACCCCGAAGGCTTGACCGTGATCTCAGCCGGTACGCCAAGGACCGGAGCGAACGAGCCCGCGAAGAACTCATTGCCGAACTCGGCAGCTGCTTTCTTTGCGCCGATCTCGGCATCGTTCCGGAGCTCGAACCACGCCCCGACCACGCAAGCTATCTCGATGGTTGGCTCAAGGTTCTCGGCAACGATAAGCGGGCCATCTTTTCAGCGGCAGCTCATGCGCAGCGGGCCGTCGATTACCTGCATGACCTGCAGCCGGACCTCAACAAGGAGGAGGCGGCGTAAGCCGTCCTTTCTCAGCCATTCATGTCGTATAACGACAACGATCGTGCCTCCCGCGCTCTTGTTCGCAAAAGGCTCGCGGACGGGCGCATCTACCCCGCATGATCAAATCTCCGGCCTGAAATCCAAAGAAAGCACCGCGTCCTTGAGCGCCCGCAGATGCCGAGCGTTGTCCGGGATTGGGGGCGGCCGCCTATTCAGCTACCGCAGAAGTCGCGCAATCCCAAGCGAAGGCAACTCATCCTCTACCGGTCACCTGAGGAAACGATCAGCCGGTCGCACATCATCGCCCCTTTAAGAGGCTCATGAGATTCTACCGGCGGCAGTCTCCCGCACGGCTTAAGGCTTCACCCTAGCAAAGGCGATCCGTTCAATTCCGAAACCATGTGCTCGATGAAGGCGCGAACGCGGTGCGGCAATGGTCCGCCGCCAACGTAGACTGCATGGATCAGTTCCAGGTCTCCTGGGTTATGCTCTTCGAGCAATGGAACAAGCCGCCCGGTAGCGATCTCGTCTGCCACATGGAACAGACCGACGCGGGCGATGCCGGCTCCCGCGAGCGCCTTTTGTTTCATCGTCTCGCCGTTGTTCACGATGATGCTGCCCATGACCGGCTGGGCAATCTCCCGCCCTTCTAACATAAACGGCCAAGTCGGCCTCTCACGCCGGAAGTTGAAAGTCAGGCAATCGTGACGTTCAAGATCTGCCGGAACCGCGGGATGTGGTCGTTGCGCCAGATAGCTCGGCGCGGCGCAAACGACACGGCGGCTTTGCCCCAGCTTACGTGCGATCAGGCTGCTGTCTGGCAGATTGCCCACGCGTATGGCTACATCCGTCTTTTCTGCGATCAAGTCGACGACATCGTCGGTGAAGCTGAGATCGACGATCACATTTGGGTTGCGCGCGATGAACTCCGGCACGGCCGGCGCCACGAACATCGTGCCGAACGGAATTGTCGTATTGATCCTGAGCCGCCCTCGCACGGCACCTCCTGCTGCCTGCTGTTCTGCGTCGTTCAGCTCCTGCAGGATTCTCAGTGCGGCATGAAGATAGGCCTCGCCTTCTTCTGTGAGCGTCAGAGCGCGAGTTGTCCGCACCAGAAGGCGTGTGCCAAGCCTCGCTTCGAGCCGTGCGATCAGTTTGCTCACAGCTGACGGAGTGATGTCGAGATTACGGGCGGCAGCGGAGAATCCTCCGTCCTGCACGACGCGTGCAAACACTTCCATCTCACCGGAGCGTTCCATCAGGATCCGCGGCATTGATGATCCTCATTCACAGGTGCATGTCCTTGGTAGGCAATAGTGCCACCAGTTCCAAGATCATAAATTGCCTCCAGCAATCAATCTGGAGAGATAATATGGATCTGCAACTCACTGCCAAAACCGCTCTCATCACCGGCGCCACGGCTGGCATTGGTCTCGAAATCGCCCGCACGCTCGCCGGCGAGGGCGCTCGTGTCGTCATTACAGGACGTGACAGCAAGAAGCTCGACAGCGCGATTGCCGACCTCAAGGCATCCGCTGCATCTGATATCATCGGGGTGCTCGCGGATGCGGCGAGCGCCGAAGGTGCCGCGATCATTTCCAGGGCCGAGCCTTCGGTCGATATCCTCGTCAACAATCTCGGCATCTATGAGAGCAAGGCGTTCGGCGACATCACCGACGCGGATTGGAGCCATCTGTTCGACGTCAATGTGATGAGCGGTGTCCGCCTGTCACGGACCTATCTCCCCGGGATGCTCGAGCGTAACTGGGGACGTATCATCTTTATCTCGAGCGAGTCCGCCCTCGCCATCCCCCAAGACATGATCCACTACGCCACTACCAAGACGGCGCAGCTTTCGATCGCGCGCGGATTGGCGCAGCTCACCCGCGGTACGAATGTCACGGTCAATTCAGTCCTGCCGGGACCGACCCGCTCGCAAGGCATTGAAACTTTCCTGCGCAGTCAGGCAAGCGACCCATCCGCACCAATCAAGCAGATCGAGGCTGAGTTTTTTGCCACCGCACGCTCGGCATCGATCCTGCAGCGCATGGTGGAAGCGGAAGAGGTTGCAAGCCTCGTTGCCTACCTCGCCAGCCCGCGCTCATCCGCCACGAACGGTGCCGCTCTGCGTGCCGAAGGCGGCCTCGTCAACACTATCGCTTGAGGAGGCCATCCCTTGTCCAGCGCTCCTCTCACCATCATCGCCATCACCACGGTCAAGCCCGAACGGTAGAACTTTTGGGTGCTGATCGATGTCGAAAAATCGCTCCGTCGGGACCGCCCACTACAAAGTGGGTTGTTTCAGATCCTCTGAGATGCTCGCAAGACTTGGGTCGAAAGCGATGGAGTTTTCTAACTGGGCGCTGTTTCGCGACGCAACCCGTCAGGTTGGCGTGAACGTGCACCCGGAAAGTGACCGTCGTTGGCAAAACGTCGCCGCCCCTTGTTACGCTAGTGGATCGTCCCCGCTAACTTCCAAGAATTCCCAGAAGGACAAACAATACCATCAAAGCGCGTCGTACCCTCAAGTGACTGGCGACTTGTCACGAAACCACGGCATCCATCATGCCTACCGTGGGTGTCAATGTGTTCGATCACTCCGACGCTCCCGGTCGACGGATTCGCCCAGGCGAGAGCTTTTGTTCCGACAGTTCCGCGGCCGACCACATCTGCAATTACAGCTTGATCGCTGACTGGGGCGGCGCCGGGCGAAACGGAGGGCGCGGCAGACACTTCGAGTGGTTCGGTGCGTGAGCACGCGGCGAGAACGGACATGCACGTGCACGCAATGACGACTATTCGTTTCATGCAGAGAATGATGGATCTGAAGAGGATCATTTCAACCCACGGCGCATCAACTTTGGGGGAGGGCAATGCCGCCTTCACTGGTCCGGGACATCGTAACCATTGATCGATCTTGCTCAACAACGGCCGAGGTCGCCGTTTTCCGCTTATTCGGGCTTGAATCCGATCACCATTGAGTCCGGCCCCACCAATGGCTCGACGCGCGTGGAAACGAACCCGGCGTCGCGCATCCAGGCCTGGCAGTCGGCGCCGGTGTAGTCGAACCCTCCGCGGGTCTCGATCAGCATGTTCAAGCTCATCAGCAGGCCGAAGGCGTTGCTGCGGCGTTCATCGTCGATGACGGCGTCGTAGACGATCAGGGCCCCGCCGTTCGGCAGCGCGGCGAAGGCTTTTTCCAGTAGCATCCTCTTCTCGGCAAGATCCCAGTCGTGGAGGATATGCCCCATCACGATCACATCCGCATTCGGCATCGGGCTGTCGAAGAAATTGCCCTGTTGGAAGCCGATACGGTCGCTAAGGCCGTGCCGGGCGACGAACTCGTCAAATATCGGCTGCACGGAGGGCAGGTCGAAGCCGAGTCCCCGGAGATGCGGATGGGCTCGGGCGATCACCACCGGCACCATTCCTTGCGCCGCGCCTACATCGGCGAAGGTCGTGTATTTCGACCAGTCGAACTTGGCGGCGATCGCCTGCGCCGGACCGGCGCTGATCCCGCTCATCGCCTCGAGGAACCCGCGCAGCCGTGCCGGTTCCGCATATATCGCAGCAAAGAGGTCCTCGCTGTACTTGGCTTCGTTCTGCGGCTCTCCGGTCTGCAGGGCTTCGGTAAGCGAGCCCCAGAAACCGTATAGCCGGGCATTGGCCATTTCGAGGATGCCGCCGATATAGGATGGCTTCGCCTTGTCGAGGAAGAGGTCCGCATCGGTGGCATTGCGATAGCGGCCGTCCTCGCGTTCGAGCAGCTTCAGGGCCACCAGGGAATCGAGGAAGTCGCGGGCCGAACGGGGATGCAGTTTCAGCCTGGCCTGCAGGTCGCTCAGGTCGGCCGGGCCGGCTGCGAGCTCGGTGAAGACGCCGAGCTCGACGGCGCTGAGCATGGCTTTTGAGGCCCAGAACCCCATGCCAAGCTGCATGATGTTGTCCGGCGTCGTCGCGCCCATCGCTCGTCTCCTCGTAAGCCGTGTCGTCGAACGGCACCTGGAATTGGTGCGGTAACCGCCGACGGCGCTGCGAAGCCGAGGACGTTCCGTCTCGTCGAGGCACCCTCCGTGTAAAACTAAAGCGTTTTATGATGGGGGGCAATTAATCAAGATTCACTAGCCAAGAGCCCAACGGCTGAGCGGCGATACCGACAGCTGACTTTCACAGCGAAGTCGGGTCGCAATGTACGCATTCAAATTGGTGCGGTTGCGAACACCTAAACCGCATCAGCCCGGCGCCGAGGGCGAATGCGACGCCGTGCCTATTCCGCAGACGCCGGCGACGCCTCACAAAGTTCGTCGCCTTCTGGAGCAATCCGTTGTCTAGATTGTTCCCGGGCGGTTTCTTTTGCGCCACTCTTCGTACTCTGTGCGGGCATCGTCATGCAGCGGATAGTAGCGCTGCAACGACCCGCCCTCCATAAGCTTCGCTCGCGAGAACTCCTCCCAGTCGTGATGCTTTTGCGATTCTTCGATTACCTTCGCGGCCATTGCGACCGGAAGCACCACCACCCCATCATCGTCGGCGACGATGATATCTCCGGGGATCACCGTGACACCTCCGCAGGCAACCGGAACGTTGACGGCGTTCGGATAGATGCTGGTCTGCACATGGTAGTTGGGCGTCCAGCCGCGCAGCCACAAAGAGAGATCGAGCTTCTCGACATTGGGCCGATCGCGCATGCACCCATCAATCACGATGCCGGCGCCGCCTCTGCCTTTGAAATAGGTCGACATCATGTCGCCGAAGACACCCGAGCTCATGTCGCCGCGCGCGTCGACCACGACCACATCGCCCTCCTGCACGTGATAGAGCACGTGCCGGTGCAGCTGCGTCTCCGGATCTGCATATTCTCCCTCGGTGAAAAGGTCCGGCCGCTGCGGCAGGAACTGAAGCGTCAGGGCCGGGCCGACGATCGACTTCCCGCGGCTTTGCGATACCGGGCCGACCATATGCGGATTGCGGAAGCCCATGTGGCCGAGCGTACCGGCAATGGTCGCGGCGCCGATCTCCTTCAGTGCGTCGATCATGTCTCTGGGTGGTCGCGTAATATCGGGCGTATGCGTCATTTTAGGCTCCGGTGAATGAAGCTACCAATTAGTGACAGAACCGTCGCGGCGCTTCAGGTGGGGCGCCTCCCAGAAACGAAAGCTCTGCGCCTTAATCGCCTCTTCGTTGACCTCGACGCCGAGACCCGGCAGATCGCTGACCGGATAGTTCGGGCCGTCGAGCCGTGGTTGCACGGGGAAGAAGTCGGAATTGTCGAAGCCCAGTTTTGCTTCGGGCGCCCTTGTCTCGAGCCAGGCGAAATTTGACACCGCCGCGGCAAGATGGATGGTCGCGGCCGTGCAGACTGGACCAAGGGGATTGTGCGGCATCAGGTCCACATAGTGCGCCTCGCTCCAGCCTGCGACCTTCATCGCTTCGGTGAGCCCGCCCACATTGCACACATCGAGCCGGTTGAACTGATGGATGCCACGCTCGATGTAGGGCAGGAACTGCCACTTGCTGGCAAATTCCTCCCCAATGGCAAACGGGATGTCGGTCATTCTGCGCAGGGATTCGTATGCCCGAGGTGTTTCGTCTCGGATCGGCTCCTCGAGGAAATCAAGCACGCCACGGCCGAGCTTGTTGCAGAAGCTCGCCGCCTCTGCCACCGACAGCCGATGATGGTAGTCGATGCCGAGAACGACGTCATCGCCGAGCGCCTCGCGCGCCCTGTTCAGCATCCGTGCGGTAGGCCCGATCGACACCCGCGGCTCGAAGATGTCCTTGCTGCTTTGCCCGAAGGGGAAGAAACGGATCGCCTGCCAACCCTGTGCGCGCAGTTCGCGGGCTCGTTCGATGGCAACCTCGCCTTCGGCCTCGTCGCCGGTCGAGGCGAAGGTCGGAATGCGGTCGCGCTGCTTGCCGCCCAGCAGTTCGTAGGCTGGAACCCCCAGCGCCTTGCCCTTGATGTCGTGAAGGGCAATGTCGATCGCGGAAATCGCCGCCTGCAGGACGCGCCCGCCTTCGAAATATTGGCTGCGATAAAGCTCCTGCCAGATCCGACCGATCTGCATCGGGTCGCGACCGATGAGAAACTCGCGATAGTGCTCGATCGCGCCGGCCACGGCCTTCTCGCGACCGCTCAAGCCGCTCTCGCCCCAGCCGAAGATCCCGCTGTCGGTCTCGATCTTGACCAGCATCTGGTTGCGCGTTCCAACCCATACAGGATAGGGCTTGATCGCCGTGATTTTAAGCTTCGTCATCCACGCCCTCGTTTCACACGCATCCGCGTGGTCTCAGCTGGCCTTCAGTGCCATTTCCGTTTCACCGTCGAACAGATGCATCCGCTCCTGATCGAACTCGAGCCAGATCTCTTCGTCGGGCGCGACGGCGATTGTCGGCGGCACGCTGACATTGACGATCGCGCCTGACAGGAACGCCTGTACGAAGGTAACGTCTCCGGTCGGCTCCACCGTGTAAGCCTTGGCAGGGATGCTTCCAGGCATCGCACTCTTGTGCAGCTTGATCGTCGAGTGACGTGCGCCGAGCACGACTTTCCTGGTTGTTGCCCCTTCGACCTTCCGGGCATTTTCTGGCGAGAGCTCAAGCTGCCATCCCTCCGCGCCGGTCAACACGGTGTTGCCGCCTGCCGTTGATGCCTCTAGCGGAACAAGGCTCATCGCCGGGCTGCCGACGAAGCTGGCGACGAACATGTTCACCGGATGGGCAAAGACCTGCGCCGGAGTATCGTATTGCTGCAGATAGCCGCCGTTCATCACCGCCATTCTGTCGGCCATGGTGACCGCTTCGAGCTGATCGTGCGTCACGTAGATGATCGTCGCCTTGAGATCCTGGTGGAAACGCTTGATCTCCGACCGCATCTGTACGCGCAGCTTTGCGTCGAGGTTGGAAAGCGGTTCATCCATCAGGAATACTGCCGGATCGCGAACGAGCGCACGGCCGAGCGCCACGCGTTGCTGTTGGCCGCCCGAAAGTTCGCGTGGCTTGCGCTCGAGCAGCTGCGTCATGTCGAGCACGCGCGCTGCTTCCCTGACCTTTTTGTCGATCTCGTCCTTTGGCAGTTTGCGCATCTGCAGCGGAAACGCCAGATTCTTGTAGACGGATTTCTGCGGATAGAGCGCGTAGTTCTGGAACACCATTGCGATGTCCCGGTCCTTGGGGTCGAGGTCGTTGACCACCCGGTCGCCGATGACGATGTCGCCGGAAGTGATGGGTATAAGCCCCGCCACAAGATTGAGCGTGGTTGTCTTGCCGCAGCCTGAAGGGCCGACGAGCGCAACGAATTCGCCGTCATTGACCGTCAACGAAACATCGTTGACAGCTTTGAAGGCGCCATAGGTCTTGACCAGATCTTTGAGGACCACGTGGGCCACCGGCAACTCCCTAGTGCTTGACTGCGCCTTCGGTGAGGGCGCGTACGAAGTATCGTTGAAGGACAAGGAACAGGACGACGACGGGCACGCTCATCATGAAGCTTGCCGCCATCAGGCCCGGAAAGTCCGTCGTGTTTTCCGAGAAGAAGCGCTGGATGCCGACCGGCAGCGTCAATTGCTCGTTCTTGGAGAGGAAGGTGTAGGCGTAGATGTACTCGTTCCACGCGCCGATGAAGGAGTAGATCGCCGTGGCGATGATGCCCGGCGCCGAGAGCGGCATGACGATCAGGAGAAAGGCCTGGAACCGCGTCGCCCCGTCGATGCGCGCGGCCTGCTCGAGCTGCACCGGGATATTGTCGTAGAAACCCTTGAGGAGCCAGATTGCCAGCGGCAGGCCGAATGTAAGGTAGGTGAGGACCAGCGACCCATGCGTGTTCACCAGTCCGATGGCGCGCATCAGGATGAAGAGTGGCACGAGAAAGATTACTGCCGGGAACATATTGCGAAGCAGGACGGCGAAGAACAGAAAGTTCCGGCCCGGGAAGGTGAAGCGCGAAAACGCGTAGGCCGCAGGAACCGCCACAATCACCGAAAGGATTGTCGTAGCGGTGGAGACGAAAAGGCTGTTCCAGAAGAAGCGCAGGAAGTCCTGGCCGACGCTGTTTTGCGGATCGAGCAGTTTCTGGTAGCTGGCGAGGGTGGGTTGGTCCGGCCACCATTGAGGCGGGAATTGCATGGCAGCGAAGCCGGACTTGATCGAGGTGATTAGCATCCAGACCATCGGTAATGCGGTGTAAAGCAGCATGAATACAAGGAAGATGCGTCCGCCCCACCGCCACCCGTCGATGCGCATGCGCCGGCGCACCTGGCTGCGATGAGCCGTCTCGGCAATTGTGCTCATGCGCTCCCATCCTTCTGCTCATTCCCGCTCAGCGCGCGGACGTAGAAGTAGCCGAGCGACATCAGGATCAAGAACAGCAGCACTGAATAAGCCGATGCCACCCCCCAGCGCTGGCGGCCGAAGGCGAGTTCATAAATGTGGGTGATCCAGATATGCGACGCATTCGAGGGCCCGCCGCCGGTCATGATCCAGGGGATGATGAACGAATTGAAGTTTGCCACCGCCAGCAGAAGGACTGTCACCGTCGAGACGTTTCTCAGGTGCGGAAAGGTGACGTGCCAGAACCGTTGCCATGCATTGGCACCGTCGACTTTGGCGGCGCGCAGCAACTGGTCGGGCACGGTCTGCAGGCCAGCCATCATCATGATCATGGCAAACGGAAACTCTCGCCAGATGTTGACGACGATCAGCGAGGGCAGCACTGTGCTGACGCTGTCGATGAAATTCGGCGGCCGATCGGCCCATCCGAGGCCGACCAGCACCGCGCCGATTATCCCAAAGTCCGAATGGTAGATCCCCTTCCAGATATAGGACGCGGCGACCGCGCTGATGACCCAGGGAATGATCAGGATGGCCCGCAGGATTCCGCGGCCGACAAACTCGCGATGGAGCGCCAGAGCGCAGGCAAATCCCAGAACGAATGAAATGAGAGTGGATCCGAGTGTCCAGATAAGAGTATTCGAGGTGACTTTCCAGAACACCGAACTCGTGAGGATGGCGGTGTAGTTGTCGAGGCCGACAAAACTCTTGTCGCGGAGCTGCAGGCCAGGCGGTGTATTGAAGAACGACAGTTCGATCGTGTAGTAGATCGGGTAGGCGATGACGATCAGCATCACGGCGATCGCGGGAAGCACGTACGCATAGTCGGCGCGATGCTCCAAGATGTTTCGCAGCACGCCCGACCGGTCGGACTGCAGTCTTGCGTGAGCCTCGGCCTTGCCAGTCAAGATCGTCACTGTGCGGTGCCCTTATTCTTCGGAACAAACCGGCTGCAATCAAAGTGCAGCCGGTCAGATCGTCAGGATGACTAGAGTCCGCCGGCCATCAGGTCTTTTACCTTCTTGGCTGCGTCGTCCGCTGCCTGGTCGACGGTCATGGCCCCGGTCAGGGCATTCTGCAGCATGTCCGGGATGATGATGTTCATGATCTCGGGCGACTGTGGCAGCGCCGGGAACGGGATGCCGTAGGGCAGCATCGAAGTCGTGACATCAAGAAACTTGATGTTATCAAGACGTTCCTTCATCCATTTGGTCTTGAAGCCGTTAAGGTTGCCGGGATTCGAGCCGGCATAGGCCATCTTCAGCGACCATTCGGGGCTCGTCCACATGCAGATGATGGCCTTTGCAGCCGGCTCGTCTACCTTGCCGCCTTCGACATATTCGGGCTTCAGGATGTGGATGTTGGAGCCGCCAAACACGACGGCACGCTTGCCGTCCGGACCAGTCGGAATGAGGCCGTAGCGCATGTTGTCGATGACGGTCTGCGCCTTTTCCTTGTCGCTGCCCGTCGTCTTCTTTTGCAGGTCGAGCATGACGTTGTAGTCGGACGGGTGCGAGATCATCATGCCGAGCTGGCCAGCGAGGAAGAGGGGCTGGTTGTCGGCCTGCTGGTTGGTCAGCGCCGAGACCGGAACCGACTTGTCGCGAACATACATATCGTAGGAGGCCTGCAATGCCGCCTTGCTTTGCGGACTATTGAGCTGGACCTCCTTATAGGTCGGGTTCGCGGTCGCTTCGTCGAAGACGCCGCCGCCATAGGCCCATAGCTGCGGCATGAAGCGGTATGGCGTATTGCCGGCATTCTTGCGAGCCACGAGGCCGTAACCGGCAACGCCGAGCTTGTCGTGGATCTGCTTGGAATATTTGACGACATCGTCCCAGGTTGCCGGAGCCTTGTCCGGATCGAGACCTGCACGCTTAAAGATGTCGGCGTTCCAGATGAACGCCATCGTCTCATTGTTGGTTGGGATGCCGTAGGTCACTCCCTCCCAGGTGACCGCCTTCATGGCGCCCGGCCAGAAATCCTCGGTCGAGTAGCCGACATCCTCGGGTTTGAGCGGCTGCAAATAACCCTTTGAGGCGAACTCGGTGCCGCCCAGGATTTGCAGGCGGACCGCCATCGGCGCTGCATTGCCAAGGAGCGCGGTCCGGAACTTGTCCAGCAGGTCGTTATAGGTGAGGGCTTGTTCCTCGAGCTGGATGTTTGGATAGGTTTTGCGGAACGTCTCGAAGAAGTCCTTGTAATACTGGCGCAGGAGGTCGGGGTCGCCCTCGAACACGCCCTGATACCAGAATGTCAGCCGACCCTTATAGTCGAGGGGGGTGACCTTGGCGCAATCGGCCGCCGTGTCGAACTCCTGCGTGCCGGCGATGGAGCGCACATATTGCGGTGACCACTGGCTTAAGTCGACCGGCGCACCGAGCGCAGGCACGGACATCAGCGATACCATCAGAGCAGTGGATACGGTGCCGCGTACAAGGGCACCGCCGAGCGAAAGACTCGTCATAGGTATTCTCCCAGGTTTTCTCCCAAGCCGCTCTACGTCGACGCGAGCGGTCTTGCTCCCAGGCCGTGGGATTCTCCCACTTAATGTATCCCTTCGACCTTATCGTACGTTTTCATGTCGCAGATTGTCTGTCAACTGAAGAAAATCGTACATTGTTTTGGGTAGTTTTGCATGATATCCCGTGAATGTGTGTATGGATTGGGGACGGTCTTGACCGAAACAAGCGAATTCAAAGCGCAGCCGCCCGAGGGGATCGACGCTACTGGGGCCTCAAGCGAGGGCGCGTCTGTTTACCAACTGATCAGGGACGACATTATCGAGGGGCGGCTCGCGGCTAACGAGCGGCTCGTCATCACCGATCTCGCGCGGCGTCACGGCACCTCGACCAACCCAGTGCGGGAGGCTTTGCAACTGCTGCGCGGGGAGGGCTTTGTCACCTTCGTTCCCAACCGCGGAGCGCGCGTTCGGCCCATCGATCAGGACTTTGTTCGGGATATCTACGAAATTGGCGTTTTGATCGAGCCGTCACTGACGCGCTGGTTCGTGAATATGGCGACGGTGGAGGACATTGCCGAACTCGAACGCATCCAAAGCCTCATTGAAGAGAACAACTTTACCGACACGCTAAGGCATAGCGAACTGGATACCGCCTTTCATACCGTCATGTACCGGAAGCACTACAACCGCCATGCCGCTGAGCTTTGGTGGAAGCATCGCGAAGTGCTTCGAGCGGTGAGCCGCCGCTTCGATTTTACGCTTGCCCGGCGTGCGGCGATCCTGAGCGAGCATCGCGAGCTTATCACGCATGTCAAAGCCGGAAGGGCGAACGAGGCAGCCGAACTTATCGCACGCCATGTCGAAGGCTCGGGGCGGCACATCCTCGAACACATGCGTGCGCGTAACGCCGCTCGCGCAGGATGAAATGCTTGGCATGAATATCGTTACCCGAAACAGTTCAGGTAAAGGCAGTTGAGATGAAAATCACCAGCGTTCGGCCGTGGCTGATCAAGTCCGATGCTTCCTATTGGGGAGAGTTCCTGTTCGTCGAAGTGACGACCGACGAGGGGGTGAGCGGCTGGGGAGAGATCACCACCACGACAAGGCTCGCCAATCGGGCCCTGTGCACGATCTTGCGGCAGATCGGCGCCGCTTTGACCGGCGAGGACCCTGCGCGGATCGAGTATCTGTGGCACAAGATATTCCGCAGTTTCACCTACATGGGGAGTCGCGGCGCCGCCGTCGAATGCGTAAGTGCGATCGACATAGCCCTTTGGGACATCCGAGGCAAAGCCCTTGGCAAGCCGATATACGAGCTCCTGGGCGGACCGGTACGCGATCAAATTGCGCTCTACACCCATCCCAACCAGGCCAAGTTTACAAGCAAGGAGGCGGTGGTCAGGGAAATTCGAGACATCCTCGAGTCCGGTCACACCGCGCTCAAGTTCGATCCTTTCCCATACCAGGGCATCGCCTCTGGTGGACTGGCTCGCGAACAACGAAACGGCTACCTCGATGGCAGCATGACGCGCAAGGATGAGCGTGAGGCCGCCGAACTCACCGCCCTGATCCGCGAAACGGCGGGCGCTGACGTCGACATCCTCATCGATGCGCATGGCCGGTTCGACGTTCCTACCGCCATTCGCCTTTGCCGCAGTCTCGAGGAAGCCGGTCAGATCGACTGGTTCGAGGAACCCTGTCCGCCCGAGAGCCTCAACGCCCTCAGACAGGTCCGCGAGAAGGTCAGCGCCGCTATATCCTGGGGCGAGCGCGGCCACACGAAATGGGATTTCGTGCCGGTGCTCGAAAACAGGCTCGCCGACTACATCATGCCCGATGTGACCTGGACCGGCGGCATTACCGAACTCAAGAAGATTTCCGCCCTGTGTGAAGCCTACTACATCCCGGTCTCGCCGCATGACGCCGCAGGGCCGATCAATGTGGTTGCCGGAGCGCAGGTGATGATGACGGTTCCCAACTTCTACAAACTCGAAACGTCGGAATGGAACCTCGGCAAATACGATCACCTCATCGACACACCGCTCGATGTTTCTAACGGAAGCCTCACGCTTACGCCCAAGCCGGGTCTCGGCATTGAGATGAACCGCGAATACCTTCAAGACCATGAAATAGAGTTCGACTAGCCAGCAAGGCTCTCGGCCGCCCCAACGTGCGCGGCGATGGGCTCCCCACCAGAACGAGGAAAAGTCATGCCAGAGGCATATTCGGCCGACGAGGCGCTCAATCGGGTGAACACGCATTCCAGGCCGTCAGACCTTCGCATCACCGACATGCGGGTAGCCGAAATTACCGGCGCGCCTTTCGCCTCGGTGCTGCTCAAGATTCATACGAACCAGGGCATCGTCGGGCTGGGCGAAGTGCGCGACGGTGCAAGCGCCACCTACGCACTGATGCTGAAGAGCCGGTTGCTTGGCGAAAATCCTTGCGACATCGACCGCCTGTTTCGCCGGATCAAGCAGTTCGGTGGCCACGGCCGGCAAGGTGGCGGCGTATCGGCGGTTGAAATCGCCTTGTGGGATCTTGCCGGAAAAGCCTATGGCGTCCCGATCTACCAGATGCTTGGCGGGCGTTTCCGGGAGAAAGTGCGCCTCTATTGCGATACCGACGCCGCTGTGGCGAGCGGCACCGCAACCGGCAAGCGCCTCAAGCAGCGCATGGAACTCGGCTTCACCTTCCTCAAGATGGATCTGGGTCTGATGCAGATCGCTGATGTGCCCGGTGCGGTCGTCTTTCCTGCCGGTTCACTGGAAGGGTACCGAACCAGCCCCGTTCGGGGGCCGCTGAAGACCATAGAAGAGCGGCGGATCCGCAATGCTTCGTACGATCTGCATAACGTCCCGCACCCGTTTACCGGTCTGCACTTTTCGGACAAGGGCCTCGATCTGCTCGAGCAATACATCGCCGAGGTCCGTGAGGTCATCGGCATGGATGTACCGCTGGCGATCGACCATATCGGCCATATTTCGATGCAGAATGGCATCCGCCTTGCCAGGCGGATCGAAAAATATGTGCCGGCCTGGCTCGAGGATGTGATCCCATGGCAGTACACCGAGCAATACCGACAACTCCAGGACGCCACCACGGTGCCGATCTGCACCGGCGAGGATATATATCTCAAGGAGGGCTTCGAGCCGCTGCTCAACAGCGGCGGTGTCTCCGTTATCCATCCTGACCTGCTCACCATTGGAGGCATCCTAGAGACCAAGAAGATCGGCGACATGGCGCAGGACCGGGGTGTCGCCATGGCCATCCACATGGCAGAAAGTCCGATCGCCGCGATGGCCGCCGCACATGTCGCGACCGCAACCGAAAATTTCATGGCGCTCGAATACCATTCCGCCGATGTCGACTGGTGGGACGATATCGTCACCGGCATTCCCAAGCCGCTGGTGACAAATGGCTTCATCACTGTTTCGGATAAGCCGGGCCTGGGGATCGACGACGTCGTCGACGAGGTGATCTCGCAGCATCTGCAGCCGGGGGTCGCCGGCATCTGGCAGCCGACGGATCACTGGGATGATGAGTATTCCTGGGATCGCACCTGGAGTTGAGGCTGATGGAACTGAGATGAAGATCACCGACCTGCGCTGTGCCGTTATCGGCAGACACCCGATCGTTCGCATCGTAACCGACGAGGGCCTATATGGCCTGGGCGAAGTCGAATTTACCAAGACCTATCTCAAGCCCTTTGTGCTGCATTTCCGTGAGGCGCTGATCGGCGAAGACCCGACCGATGTCGAGAGAGTGATGCTGAAGATCCGCCAGCGCGGCTCCTTCAAGCCGTATGGCGCGGCGGTGAGCGCGATCGAGCACGCGCTCTGGGATATTGCCGGCAAGGCCGTGGGCGTGCCCGCCTATAAACTGCTCGGCGGCAAGGTGCGGGATAAGGTGCGCGTCTACAACGGCTCGGTCCGCCAAAAACGCACGGACGAGCGGCCGGAGGATTACGCCGCTGACGTCAAATGGATGATGGAGCAGCCGCAGAACTTCTTCATGATCAAGCAGGACATCTCGTTCCACTCCAACATGAAGAACGCCGTTGAGGGCTTCCACTACGGCGTGACGCAGAAGAAGGCCGGCTATCACGGTGCTATGGATCAGGGCGTGATCAGCGAGCGGGGTTTCAACCACATGCTCGACTGCGTGATCGCGATGAAGGAAGTGCTGGGCGACAGGGTCAGCCTGGCGCTCGACTGCGGCCCGGGCTGGATGCTGCCCGACGCGATCAGGTTCGCTCGCGCGGTCGAGAAGTACAATCTGATGTGGCTCGAGGACATGCTGACCGGCGACTACGTGCCGTGGGTCAATCCGCAGGCCTATCGCGAGCTGACGACCTCCACCTCGACGCCAATCCACACTGGTGAGCAGATCTACCTCAGGCACAATTTCAAGGAACTGATCGAGACGCAGGCAGTCCGCGTCATCGGCCCCGATCCAGCCGATATTGGCGGCATTGCCGAGCTCAAATGGGTCGCCGAGCACGCCTACATGCACTCGATCCTGATGGCACCGCACGGCACCGCTAACGGCCTGCTCGGCCTCGGCGCGTTGATCAATGTTTGCGCCACGTTGCCGGCAAATTACGTCGCCTTCGAATATCCGACCGCATCGGACCCTTGGTGGGAGGACCTTGTCATCGGCTTGCCGCCTGAGATCGTGAAAGACAGCATGGTGGATCTGCTGGAAGCGCCTGGGCTGGGTCTCGATATCGATGCTGAGGCGGCAAAGAAATACCTCAGGGAAGAGGACGCGGGCTTTTTCGACTGAACCACCATCCACCTGCCGTGTCTATGCTGTCGGGCGCCGCCGGCATCAACCACATGGCCTTCTATCTCAAGTTCGAGTATCGCCAGGCCGACGGCTCCTACCGCAACCTCTATCCCGATCTCTTGCGCGCCTATCGTGAGGGCAGGGCGCCGAAGCCCGGCTGGAATCCTGCTGCCCGAACAAGGTGCGCTACGAGATGCTGACGCGGCTCGGCTATTTCGTCACCGAGAGCTCGGAGCACTTCGCCGAACACACGCCGGCCGCGAGGACCTGATCGAGAAATTCGGCATTCCGCTCGATGAATATCCGAAGCGCTGCATCCAGCAGATCGAACGCTGGAAGGGTCAGGCCGAGGCGTATCGCAGCGCTGAGATCGAGGTGACGCCGTCCACGCGGCCGCCCCGCAGATTTCGCCCCATTGGCCGGGCACCACCGGCCCAAACCGCCCCTCCACTCTATCGCACCGCCGCGGCCCGGCACCTGATGTTCAAAATTATGGCCGCGAGCCACCTTTATGACCAATCAAATGAACAAACCTTGACAAGACGCCACACGCATGGCAAAATGTACAAAATTCTGGACATGAGATGGCCTCGCGTCCACTCAAATGAACAAAGCAGTATATCGTGCCCCGTCAGAGAAGCTACTCCAGAGTCACGCACCAGGCGCTCACCATGCTCGGCAAGCTGATCCGCGTCGGCCGCGCCGAGCGCGGCCTGACCGCACAGGAACTAGCCAACCGCGCCGGCATCAGCCGCACGACCCTGTCCAGCATCGAAAAAGGCGCGCCGGGCCCGGAGATCGGCATCGTATTCGAAGTCGCCTCAATCGTCGGTGTGCGCCTGTTCGACTATGACGAACGCACTCTCCACCTGCACAACGCCCGCCTTGACGAAAAACTGACCCTGATGCCGAAGAGCGTCCGCCGCAGTGTGAAGGAGGTCGATGATGACTTCTAAGGCGGACGCTACCAAAGCCTTTGTCTGGATGTGGCTGCCGGGGGCGACGGAACCAGTCGTGGCCGGCCGCCTCGACCAGGATGGCGAGCGCCTGCTCTATACCTACGGCGCCAGCTACCGCCGCCGGAACAACGCTATTTCCATCTATGAGCCGGAACTGCCGCTTCAGGAAGGCGTCATTGCGCCTATCAACGGCCTGCAAATGGCAAGCTGCATTCGCGACGGCTCACCGGACGCCTGGGGCCGCCGTGTCATCATCAACAGGCTGACGGGTAAGAAACCCGACGCTGCCGGCGTGCCGGAGATCAGCGAGTTGACCTTCCTGCTCCAGTCAGGCTCCGACCGGATTGGCGCCCTCGACTTTCAGGCATCGGCCACGGAGTACGTCCCCCGCCTTACCGCGCAAGCTTCGCTCGACGAACTCCTCGAAGCGGCCGAACTCATCGAAAAAGGCGTCCCTCTTACTTCGGCACTCGACCAGGCCCTTAATCACGGCACCTCGATCGGTGGCGCGCGTCCAAAGGCGCTAATCGACGACGACACGAAGAAGTTCATCGCGAAATTCTCGGCGACCAACGACACCTACAGCGTCGTGAAAGCCGAGTTCATCGCGATGAGGCTGGCGAGTGCGTGCGGTCTCAACGCCGCTTCAATATCCATGACCCGTGCCGCGCAAAAGGACGTGCTGCTGATCGAGCGCTTCGACCGCAGCCACACCAAAAACGGCTGGACGCGCCACGCCATGGTCTCGGCCCTGACCATGCTGGGCCTTGATGAGATGATGGCCCGCTACGCCTCCTACGAAGACCTCGCCGAATTGATCCGCCACCGCTTTACAGATCCGAAGGAAACGCTCAAGGAGCTCTACGGGCGGATTTGCTTCAACGTATTGTGCGGGAACACCGACGACCATGCCCGCAACCATGCGGCGTTCTGGGACGGCAAATGGCTGACCCTGACCCCCGCTTATGACATCTGCCCGCAAGGCCGCACAGGCAACGAAGCCACGCAGGCGATGCTGATCAAGGGCGAGAGCCGCGCCAGCACGCTCTCCACCTTGCTCGCTGCCGCGCCCGACTATCACCTGAAAGAGGCGGAAGCTGGCGCGCTTATCGAACACCAGATCACGACCATCGCCGAACACTGGCAAGAGGTCTGCGACGAGGCCGAACTAAGCCCCGTCGACCGCAAACTGTTCGCCGCGCGTCAGTTTCTCAACAGCTATGCCCTCGAAGGCCTCGGAAACCACAAGGCACTGCAGGACGCATTCCGCACCGCGCGCGAAACCCTGATCTCCAGCGGAGGGGCCTGACGATGGCCGCGGCTCAAAAGAGGCGCATGGCCTGGAGCCTTCCTTCGCTCCCTTGGCCGTGTCATGGACTGCGGAGCAGACCGCCTCGGGACTGCCGTGGTGTTGTAGCTGCTGTGTTCGTTCGGATAACTGTCTGGCTCCCTAAATCCCCGACCCGTCGAGCTGCTCGTCGTCTTCGCCTTCCCAGGGCGAGGGCATCGAGGCGCGATTGGCAGAGGGCATCGGCATCCAGCATTTCAACTCCGGCTCGGCATATTCGATGATGTGCCCGGGCGAAGAATCCGAGGCGCGCCAGCCTTCTCCGCCGAACTGATCGCCATGCGACCAGTAGGCGAGGTCGACTTCCGCCGGCCCCTGTTCGGATGCTCGGATCGTCACCAGGATGCGGCTGCCGTCTCTCGGTGCGCTTGCCATCTGGCGCCAGCGGTCTTGCTCGTCCATCGTGTTCCTCCTGCCTTGCTGCTGCTCAACTGTCGCCTCGCCGCCGAAAGCGGTCAACCCAAACTTTGCGAGCGCAGGGGGGTGCGGGCTTGCCAGCCGTCGCAATATTCATTCCCGGATCGCTTTTTTCTGGCTTCGCCGGCCAACAATTCTCACCTGCTTGCCAAAAAACCACAATTGCCTCACTTAGTTCATACATCCACCCTCGGCCTTAAGAATTGGATCAAGACTGAATGCGCATAGCCTATGTTTTTCTCGGTGCATTTCTTGCACTCGCCCCGTCCGCCTATGCCGAGGTCGCAGCGCCACCCGTCTTGAAGCCGCTGACGCGGCAGGCCCAGGCGGCTGAATTGAGCGCGCAATTTCTGTCGCGATACAGCTACAAGCCGGTTCCGCTCGACGATGCTCTCTCGGCGAGGGTGATGGATCAGTTCATCAAGTCGCTTGATCCCGACCGCATGCTCTTCCTGCAGGCCGACATCGACAAGTTCATGGCTGACCGCAACGAGATAGACGACGCCATCGAGCGGCAGGACCTGAAGATCCCCTTTGCCATCTTCAACGCCTATGAACGGCGCGTCGTCGACCGCATGACCTATGCGCGTAGCCTGCTCAAGCAGGGCTTCGACTTCAGCGGCAAGGAAGATTATGCGGTGCTGCGCGACAAGGCGCCCTGGCCGCAGTCGGAAGCCGAAAGCAATGACCTCTGGCGCAAGCGCGTCAAGAACGACTGGCTGCGGCTGAAGCTCGGCGGCAAGGACGATGCGGCCATTCGCGAGACGCTCGACAAACGCTATGAGAACACGCTCGAGCGCGCTTACAAGTTCAAGAGCGACGACGTCTTCCAGTCCTTCATGGACGCCTATTCGAATTCGATCGACCCGCACACGGATTATTTCGGTGCGACTGCTTCGGCCGATTTCAACGTCTCGATGAAGCTGTCGCTGTTCGGCATCGGCGCGGTTCTGCAGGAGCGGGACGATTATACGACGATCCGCGAACTCGTGCCCGGGGGGCCGGCGCAGCTCTCCGGCAAGCTCGGCGTCGGCGACCGCATCACCGGCGTCGGCCAGGGCAAGGACGGGCCGATCAAGGAAGTGGTGGGCACCCGTCTCGATGAGGTCGTGCAGATGATCCGCGGCAAGAAAGGCTCGGTGGTGCGGCTCGACATCCTGCCGGCCGATGCCGGCGCCGACGGCGTGCATCGGGTCGTCAGCCTGGTGCGCGACAAGATCAGCCTCGACAAGCAGGCCGCCAGGAAGACCGTGCTGTCGGTGAAGGCGGGCGAGACCACCCGCAAGATCGGCATCATCACCCTGCCGGTCTTTTATGAGGATTTTGAAGCCAAGAACAAGGGCGACAAGGATTACAAGAGCGCCAGCCGCGATGTCGCCAAGCTTCTCGGCGAACTGAGCGAGGAAAAGGTCGACGGCGTTCTCATCGATCTTCGCAACAATGGCGGCGGTTCGCTTGATGAGGCGATCGATCTCACCGGCCTCTTCATCGGCAAGGGCCCGGTCGTTCAGCAGCGCGCCGGCAACGGCAAGATCGAGGTCAAGAGCGCCGACCTAAAAACGCCTGCCTGGACGGGCCCATTGGGCGTTCTGATCAACCGCGGCTCGGCTTCGGCTTCGGAGATTTTTGCCGCGGCAATCCAGGATTACGGCCGCGGCGTGATCATCGGCGAGCCCAGTTTCGGCAAGGGCACGGTTCAGACGGTCGTCGATCTTGACCAGGTGGTGCACAACAGCAAACCCGAATTCGGCGAGCTGAAGGTGACGATCGCCCAGTTTTTCCGGATCAACGGCGGCACGACGCAGCTGCGCGGCGTTACCCCCGATATCAGCCTGCCGGGACTGTCGGATCTGGCGAACTTCGGCGAGACCAGTTATGACAATGCCCTGCCATGGGCGGAGATCAAGCCGGCGAAATATGCGCCGGAAGGTGATGTTACGGCATTGCTGCCGGCTTTGCAGAGCCGCCATGATGCGCGGGTCAAGGGCGATCAGGATTTCCAGCGTCTGCTGCAGGACATCGCCGATCTGAAGGCGCAGCGCGAGAAGGGCGTCGTTTCCCTGAACGAAGCCGAACGCCGCAAGGAAGCGGCCGCCCGGGAAGCACGGTTCAAGGCGCGCGCCGAAGCCGGCGATGGCGACGATCTTGCCGGCGACGACGGCCTGCAGGCGGATGAGCGCAGCCTGAGCGCCGATATCGCCATGGAAAATGCCCGCAAGAAGGCGAAGGACGTCCTGCTCGACGAGGCCGCCGCCATTGTCGGGGACGAGGCGGATTTGCAGGACGGCGCTGTAGAGGCAGCCACGAAGCCGTCGGGAAAGGCGGAGCAGAAATAGGCGGCGCCGATAAACTGCACTATGTCGTTTGGAATGCGCTAACCGGTGATGATGCGAGATGTCCGTTTAACGACAGTTCGAATCTGCTCAACTGCAAGTCATTCCAAGGGGGCTGGAACTGGAAGCGGAAGTTTTATCAACTCCATCGATCTGCCAATCCCGGCCGCGCGGTGGTATCGTTTGCTTCATACTGTTTTCTCTTCCAGTATTCTGACGGGCCGGTCCCACTGGATGAGGACGACGCAGCCGGTTTCGCTCCAGACCGAGTGCTCGGTGCCGGGCCCGTTGACAATGTAGCTGCCGCGGCCGTAATCGCCCGCTTCATCCGATTGCACGCCGTCGAGCACGAGAATTGTTTCGAGCCCCTCATGCCGGTGGCGGGGAACGCCGGCGCCGGCTTCATATTTCAGCAGCGCTACTCCTGGCTGATCACCCTCAAAGGGTCGGATCCAGTGGATCGTCACCTGATCGCGGAAGGGGCCGAACTCGAGATCCTTCCAGCCACCTGAGGTCAGCAATTCGCGGGTTGTTTCAGGCATGGGCGATGCTTTCCAATATCGCGTCGACATGAGCCGTCCAGCCGACGATTGCACCCTGGGCGCGGATCATGGCGATGGCTGCGGCCTTGAACTCCGGAAAATAGCTTTCCGTGGCCTCCTCGGCGAGCAGGCATTCATAGCCGCGGTCGTTGGCCTCACGCATGGTGGTCTGCACGCAGACTTCGGTCGTCACGCCTGCGAAAACCAGCTGTTTGATACCTTTCTGCTGCAGCACTTCGCCGAGCTTGGTCGCATAGAAGGCGCCCTTGCCCGGTTTTTCGATGACGACCTCGCCTTTGACCGGAGCAAGCTCCGGCAGAATTGCTGTGCCGGGCTCGCCGGAGATCAGGATGCGGCCCATGGGACCTTCGTCGCCGATCCTGAGTGTCGGATTGCCGCGGTCGCGTTTCGCCGGCGGCAGATCCGAAAGATCGGGCCGATGGCATTCCATCGTGTGAATGACCGGCAGCCCGGCATAACGAAAGCCCTGGATGAGTCGTTTGACATCGGGCACGATCCTGGTGATGCGGCTGACATCATTGCCGAGGCTGGCGCCGAAGCCGCCGGGCTCGGCAAAGTCACGCTGCATGTCGATGACGATCAGGGCGAGCTGGTCGTGCTTCGCCGGAAAGGCGAAGGGTTCTGCCTTGATCTCCGCCATCAGTGATGCCCCGCCATATGGGCGCCGATCACGCCGATGTCGGCTGAGCGGGCCGGCGTTTCGTAGACCAGCCTACCTTCGGAAATCACCATGATGCGATCGGACATCTCCAGCAGCTCGTCGAGGTCCTCGGAGAGCAGCAACACGGCAGCGCCAGCATTGCGCGCTTTCATGATGCGGGCGCGGATTTCGGCGACGGCCGAGAAATCGAGGCCGAAGCACGGGTTCGAGACGATGAGCAGATCCACCTTGCCGGTGAGTTCACGGGCAAGCACGGCGCGCTGCACATTGCCGCCGGAAAGTGCCGCGATCGGCGAGGCAGACGAGGCTGTCTTCACCTTGAAATCGAAAATCAGCGCCGCGGCGCGCTTCCTCATCTTGCCCTTGTTCAGCCAGATCGCGTCCTTGCCATCTGCTTTGAGGTCAAACGTTCGAAAGGCGAGATTTTCGCTGACCGTCATGCGCGGCGCACAGGCATTCTGCAGCGGCTCCTCGGGAATAAAACGGACATTGTTCTTGCGCGTCTCGGGCCGTGTCGCGCGGTAGGCGTCGCCGTTGACGATAACGCGGCCGGTCTCCGTGGGGCGCTGGCCGGCGAGGATTTCGGTCAATTCCTTCTGGCCATTTCCTGATATCCCGGCGATGCCGACGATCTCGCCGGCGTGAACCATGAGCTCGTCGATTTCGATGGTCTTGAGACCTGAGCGGTCAGGCGCCTTGACCTGCTCGACCTTGAGGACCGGCTTGACGCTCTGCGGGGTGGGAACGCGGCTGTCGAGCTCGGCGAGCTTGACGTCGCCGATCATCATCGTCGCCATCTCGGCCGTGGAGACTTCCCCGACTTTTCCAGAGCCGACAAGCTTGCCGCGTCGCAGAATCGATACGGCATTGGCAAACTTCGTCACCTCATGGAACTTGTGGGAGATCATCAGCACGGTCAGTTCGCCGCGCTCCGTCATCCCGCGCACGAGGCCGAGCATCTCGTCGGCTTCTGCGGGCGTCAGCACCGAGGTCGGCTCGTCGAGGACCAGAAAGGAGCGGCCGAGATAGAGCTGCTTGACGATCTCGAGCTTCTGTTTCTCGCCGGCGGCCAGTTCGCTCACCGGGCGGTCCAGCGAAATCTGGAAGGGCATGCGCTCCATGAAGGCGGCGAGATCCTTCCGCTCCTTCGCCCAGTTGATGATGGCAGGGACTTCAGCGCGGCTGATGACGAGGTTTTCGGCACCCGTTAGCGACGGGACCAGCGTGAAGTGCTGATAGACCATGCCGAGGCCATAGGTCGCCGCGTCCCTTGGCGATGCGATCGCCACTTCGCGACCATCGATGGAGAGCGAGCCCGCTGTCGCGTGATAGAAACCCATGATGCATTTGACGAGCGTCGACTTGCCGGCGCCGTTCTCGCCGAGCAGCGCATGGAAACTGCCGGCTGGCACCTTGATCGAGACATGGTCAAGCGCGGTGAAGCTGCCGAAGCGCATCGTCATGTCGATCGTGTCGATGCCGACGGCCTTGCCGGCCTGCGGGAGTGGCGTGTCGCGGATCGTGCTCATGGCAGCTGGCTCACGAGCGTTGCGGAATTGGAGACGGAGCCGAAGACGCCGCCCTGCATTTTCACCATCTTGATCGCGGCGAGATGGTTGCCGTAGTCGGTCGCGCCGCAGCAGTCTTCCAGCAGCAGGCATTCGAAGCCGCGATCATTGGCCTCGCGCATGGTGGTGGACACGCAGACATCCGTCGTGATGCCTGTGAGGATGATGTTTTCAATACGCTTTCGGTTGAGGATCAGTTCCAGATCGGTGGCGCAGAAGGAGCCCTTGCCGGGCTTGTCGATGATTGCCTCGCCTTCGATCGGATAGAGTTCCGGGATGATGTCCCAGCCCGGCTCGCCGCGTGTGAGGATGCGCCCGCACGGGCCTGGATCGCCTATGCCTGCGCCGATCCGCTGTGAACGCCAGCGCTTGTTGGCCGGCAGGTCGGCGAGATCAGGCCGATGACCCTCGCGGGTGTGGATGATGTGATAGCCCTTCGCGCGCATGGCGGCCAACACCTTCTTGATGGGCTCGATAGGCGCCTGGACCAGGGACAGGTCGTATCCCATGTGGTCGACATAGCCGCCCTTGCCGCAGAAATCCGTCTGCATGTCGATGATGATGAGAGCGGTATTGTCCGCACGCAGGGCGCCGTTATAAGGCCAGGCATAGGGATCGGCGTCGATATAATGTCCTTTGGTTTCGACCATGGCGTCCATCGCTTTTCTCCTATTCACCCGCGAGTTTGAACGTTTCGCCATAGCGGCGCGTCGGCTTGTCGAAGCCGCAGGACGTACCGTCCGTGACCTTCACCTGATCCTCCCAGGGGAGGCGGTATTTGCCGACGATGAGATCGTGCATGTAGGTATAGGGTGCATCATCAGCCCCGCCGGCGACGGCGACATAGCCGCGATGACCGAATTGGTAGATGTTGTTTTCCACACTCCAGCCGAGCCGCGCCTCGCGCACAAGATCCGGTCGCACTTCGGCCGTGATGATCTCGTTGACGCGGCCGGACGTGCCGTGAGCGATGATCGAGCCGTCGAAATTGCAGATCATGCCTTCGCCCATCGAGTCGAACGTGCCGTCGGAGCCGCACATGCAGACGCTCGCTGTAACCATGAGATTGCAGAAGGCGTTCGACTGGTTGGTGAAGCGCCACGCTTCGCGGATCGGCGCTGTATAGCCGGCCGTGCGGATCATGATTTCCGCACCCTTATAGGCGCATTCCCGCGCCATCTCCGGGAACATGCCGTCATGGCAGATAATGAGCGCGAGCTTGGCTCCCTTCGGGCCGTCGATGACGGGAATACCGACATTGCCTGGCTCCCATGGTTCGACCGGCACCCAGGGATGCATCTTGCGGTAATAGAGCTTGAGGTCGCCCTTATCGTCGATGATTAAACCGGAATTATAGGGCGCGCCCTCCGGGTTCAACTCCATGATCGAGAAGCAGCCCCAGATGGTGTTGTCCCTGCAGGTTTTCTTGAAGGCAGAGACCTCCGGCCCATCGAGCGTGCACATGATCTCCGGATTGATATCCATCGACAGGCCGTGCAGCGCATATTCCGGAAAGACGACCAGATCCATGCCGGGCTGGTTGCGCCGCGCCTTGCCGACGAGATCGACGATCGCCTGTGTCTGGCGGGCAAGGTCTTGCCTCGTGGCCGTGACGGGGAGCTGCAGTTGGACGAGGCCAATTCCGACGCCGTGTTCCGATTTGTTCAAACCGCCGAGGCCGTTCATGGTTTGGCTCCTTTCAGGCCCATGCCGTTCGGGCTCATTTCGTGAGGGAAAGCGCGCCAGGCGCGCCGGCAAGCGAACGGGTGGGTGATGAGGTCGCGATCATGATGACGAGGGTGAGCACGTAGGGGGCAGCATAGAAGAGGTAATAGCCCTGGGTCACGCCGATCGATTGCAACGCCGGCCCGAGCGCACCGGCGCCGCCGAATAGCAGCGCGGCGAGGAAGCAGCCGACCGGGTTCCAGCGGGCGAAGATGACGAGTGCGACGGCCATCAAGCCTTGGCCTGAAGAAATGCCCTCGTTCCACGATCCGGGATAATAGAGCGATAGGTAGGCGCCGCCGATCGCCGCCAGCGACCCGCCGACGGCAGTGGCCAGCAGGCGCACCTGATCCGGATTGATGCCCATGGCGCGCGCCGCATCGGTGCTGTCACCGACGACGCGCAGGATGAGGCCCAGCCGGGTATTCCGGAAGGCCCACCAGAGGGTGAAGGCCAGCAAGGCCCCCAGGATGAAGAGAACATTGATGTTCAGCGCTGCCTGGATCTGCGGCAGGCTCGACCAGAAACCGAAGGGAATCGACGGCAGATGCGGCGCTGCAGGCTGAATGAAGGACTTGCCGAGGAAGAAGGCGAGGCCCAGGCCGAACTGCATCATGGCGATGCCGATCGCGATGTCGTTCACCTTCGGCCATTTGCAGATCCAGCCGTGAACGAGACCGAAGATGGCGCCGGTCGCCATTGCGGCGAGCACGCCGAGCCAGGGCGAGTTGGTCATGACGGCTACGGCGTAGGCCGTCATCGCACCGAAGACGAGCGTCCCTTCCAGGCCGAGATTGATGCGGCCGGAGCGCTCGGTGATCGTCTCGCCGAGGCTGACGAAGATGAAGGGGGTGGATACGCGGATGGCGCCCGCCAGGATCGCGAGCGGCACGCCCCAGATGCCGATGCCAGTCTCTTCCATCAGAGGCTCCTTTTCCAGAGGTCGGGATTGAAGATCTTGAAGCGCCCGTAGAAGGTCTCGCAGAAGAGGATGATGATGAAGAGCGTACCCTGCAGCACCAGCACGGTGGCATCGGGCAGGCCCATGCGGCGCTGGATGAGGCCGCCGGAAGCATCGATGCCCCCGAGCAGGATCGCGACCGGGATGATCGCCAGCGGATTGTGGCGGGCGAGGAAGGCGACGAGGATGCCCGTATAGCCATAACCCGCGGCGAGCGAGGCATTGGCGCTCCCCTGGACGGCCACGACCTCGACCATGCCGGCAAGACCTGCGAAGCTGCCGGCGATCGCGGAAAAGCCTGCGATCAGCCTGCCGACCGGCAGACCTTGGATCTGGGCGGCGCGCACATTGCCGCCGGCGATGCGTGCCGCAAAACCGAAGCTCGTCACCTCGATCAATATCCAGGAGAGGATGCAGGCGAGGATGCCGATCACGAGGCCCCAATGCACATCCATGCCGGGAATGTTGCCGAGCATGTATTCGGGCGGCAGCGGCTTGGTCGAGGGCTTGTTGAGACTGGCCGGATCGCGTAGCGGCCCCTCGACGAACTGATTCATCAGAGCGATTGCGATATAGGAGAGCAGCAGCGAAGAAATGGTTTCGTTGACGCCGCGGTAATGGCGCAGGAAGCCGGCAAAGCCGATCCAGATGCCGCCGACGACCATGGCGGCAATCGCCATCAGAACAAGAGCGGGAAACACGGGGGCCGCGCCGACAAGCGGCATGGCCATGGCTGCGGCGGCAACGCCGCCCAGCACGACCGCTCCTTCCCCGCCGATGATGACGAGGCCGAGGCGGGCGGGCAGGGCGACGCAGAGTGCCGTCAGGAGAAGGGGTGCGGCACGGCTTAAGCTGTTCTGCACCGAAAACCAGCTGCCGAAGCCGCCGGTATACATGAGCTGGAAGAGCATGGTCGGCGATTTGCCGACCGCCAGGATGAAGAGGGAGAAGAGCCCGAGCCCGATCAGGATGGCCGCAAGGCCGATGACCACAGGTTCCGCCTTGCGTGCGATCCATTCGAGCAGGGGACGCAGCGCGGCTGGGTTGTCGGAAGCGACTGGCATTGCGGGATCATTGGCCTGAACGGTCATGGCGCTTCTCCCTCACGCGGTTTACGCTGTCGACCCGACGACACCCTCGACCAGATAGTTCATGCTTTCGAGCTCGATTGCGTCTTCCGCGTAGCTCTTGTCGGCCGTGACGACGGTGTTGCCCTTGTTATCCTTCAGCGGCCCCTTGAAGACCGAGAAGCCGCCCTTCATCATTTCGGCATGCGTCGCCTCGAATGCCTTGCGGCCTGCCTCGGGAACACTGGGGCCGAGCGCGCTCATCTTGACGAAACCGTCCTTCAGGCCGCCGCGCACGAAATTGCCGAGCTTTTCGCCGGCCTGGGCCTTCTTGACGAAGTCGCTATAGACATTCCCCCAGGCCCATTCGGCGCCCGTGAGGTATTTCTCCGGCGCAAGCGGGCTCTGATTGGCGTGGTAGCCGCAGACGAAGGCGCCGCGGCCGGCGGCGGTTTCGACGACCACCTTTGGACTGTCGACATGGCAGGTGATGACGTCCGCGCCCTGATCGACCAGCGCGTTGGTGGCTTCCGCCTCCTTGACCGCAAGCGACCATTCGCCGGTGAAAATCACCTGGCAGGTAATGGTCGGATCGACTGCGCGTGCGCCGAGCAGGAAGGCATTGATGTTCTGCAGCACCTGCGGGATCGGCTTGGCGGCGACAAAACCGATCTTCTTGCTCTTCGTTGCATGGCCGGCCGCGATGCCGTTCAGATACTGCCCCTGGAAAATATAACCGAAATAGGAGCCGGTATTGGCCGGATGCTTGCCCTCCTGCCAGAGCCCGCCGCAATGGCGGAACTGGATATCGGGATATTTGGCGGCCATGGCCAGCATATGCGGATCGAAATAGCCGAAGGAGGTCGGGAAGAGCAGGGTGGCGCCATCGAGATTGATCATCGATTCCATCGTCTTCTGAACGTCCACCGTCTCGGGCACGTTCTCTTCCTCGACGACGGTGACGCCGGGCACCGCCTTGACGGCGGCAGCACCCTCTGCATGCGCCTGGTTGTAGCCATAGTCATCCTTGGGACCGACATAGAGGAAGCCGACGGTCAGGGCCGCCTGCGCGAGCGCGCGGGAGGAGAGGAGACCGGGCGCCGCGCCGACGAGAGTGGCGGCGGCGGAAGCCTGAAGAAAATGACGTCGTTTCATGGAAAGGAGTCTGGTCATCGGAATGCTCCCCTGACGGCGGTTTTGCCGTTTTCGATTGGTTACAGAAAAGTGTATGCAATGGTCATGCCAGATTTTAATCTATTGATTCTATGTGTGAAATTGTGAGGGTTCCGGCCGGTGTCCGAGAAGTGCATGCAATTTCATCTTAAAATTAGATGAAAAAATATGCACAGCCTATAAAATCGTCCGACATCTGCCTCGTTTGACTGAAAGGTGCTGGGAATCCGATAGTGCAGAATACAATTTTGCTAGATACATCAATCATATAAACTGATGTTTGACTTTGCCCGCTTGAGCGGGCATGTGTATGCAATCAGAACGGTGTAGAATCATTCCTTGAAGCAAGCCAGGCGCAGAGAAATCATCAGAGCAGGGACGACCGTCGAGCAGATGGTACGTGCGATCGCGGACATGATCGTGACCGGACAGATGCTGCCGGGCGAGAAGCTTGATGAGGTCTCGCTGGCTGCTCGTTTCGAAGTGTCGCGCACACCGGTGCGCGAGGCGCTCCGTGAACTCGGGGCGATGGGGCTTGTCGACCGGGAGCCGAACCGCAGCGCCGTCGTCACCACCGTGACCGAAACCTATCTGCATTCGATGTTCGAGGCGATGGCGGAACTTGAAGCGATCTGCGCCAAGCTCTCGGCCGAGCGTATGACAGTCGACGAGCGGCGCACGCTGGAGTTGGAGCATAAGGCATCAATGAGGCTCGTGCATGCCGGCGCGGAAGAGGAGTATTCGGCGCATAACACGGAATTCCACACCCGCCTTTATCGCGGGGCGCATAATGATCACATCTTTGAGATGGTGACGCAGACACGGGCACGGCTCGCCCCATTTCGGCGGGCGCAGTTTCGGCTGCCCGGTCGCTTGGCAAGGTCCTACGAGGAACACGGTCGGATCGTGATGGCCGTCATGCGAGCGGATGGCATCGCTGCCGCACAGGCAGCTTATTCCCACGTTGTGATGGTCAGCGATGCGAGCGCGGTGTTTGCAACAACCGGAGAGCCGAGCGCGCGAGGCACCTGAAATCTTGCAGGTCATCTGCGACAAGGGGACAGCGATGGCCGCCGCAACTGCAGCGGCTGGCCTTTGTCCATAACGCAGCGAACTTCTTGTTCGCGATCGTCCTCAGGCGTCGAAGCAAAAATATGGCAAATGCGATATCGTCTCGACCCCGCCTTGTCATGAAATCCTGCAGTGGCCGAACCGCCTTGAAGCACTTCGTGCCTCAAGGCCCGCAAGTATCGCCAGCAGGATTTTTTTGAGACGATGCTTCATGCTTTTTTCATTTGATCTGAGACGTAGGCGCGCCAGCCCCCCAATTCCGTAATTTCGCGCGCGCCTTCGATGGCATGAGCCTCGCAGAGAAAACCGGGAATCTGGGAGCCGTCATCGAGCGTTACCTTGCCGATGCCGAGCGGGGCCGGGATGTTCTGGACAAAGCGCCCGAAAGCCTCCGGAGTGACTTTCCACACTTCGACTTCGAGACCCTTGCCGTCAAAACCGGGTTCACGGATCAGGCCTGGCTTCGGCGGGACGGTGCCCGGCAGAACGAAGAGGCGGTAATCCGGTGCCGTACGGCAGGATTTGATGCGCCTGCCGCCCGGTCGCGTCAGTTCGTGGTTGAGAGGCATGCCGGTCAGATGCGCCCCGACGACGACGATCGGCACCAAGCCGTCATCGGCCGGCGGCACGCGGCTCGCCTCGGGGATTGCCGAGAGGCGGTCCTTGCCCATTCCCGCGTTCGCCGCCCGGTGCATTGCGTCGGCGAAGGGGGCCAGGGCATCATCGGTGAAGGCGGGGCCGATCAGAGTCACGCCGGCCGGGAGATGATTATCGGCGTCGAAGCCGACTGGAACGGCGATCGCGGCGCAGCCGAGAAGATTGGCGAAGTTGGTGTACCGGCCGAAATGGCCGTTTTTCACAATCGGATCCGCCATCATCTCGTCGACCGTGTAGGTCGTCGGCGAGGTCGGCAGCATCAGGATATCAGCCTTTTCCCATTCCTTCAGGGTCTTCTGACGCAGCGCCTCGAGCTTGTATCTGCCTTCGAAAGCGGCGACGGCGTCATAGGCTTTAGCGCCCTCGATAATGGTGCGAACCGTCGGATCGAAGTCGGGGCCATTCGTGGCCAGAAAATCCTTCACCGCCGCCAGCCGCTCGGCGACCCAAGGACCGTTGTAGAGCAGCTCTGCTGCCTGCCGAAATGGTGCATAGTCGAAGGGAACGATGGTGGCGCCGAGCGCGCGCGCCCTTTCGATCGCGGCGTCATGGAGAGCTTCGACTTGCCTGTTGCCGAAGAATTCCCGCTCGGCACCGTCGAGCACACCGACCCGCAGACCGGAGGCTGGCAGGCTGGCTGGAACCGCCTTGCGCGAGAAGGGATCGGCGGCATCGTAACCTTCCATCACCTTGCGGATCGCGACGCCGTCGCCGACCGTCGGGGCAAAGATGGTGACGACATCGACGCTGCGGCAGGCCGGCATGACCCCGACATTTGGCACCAGCCCCGGAGTCGGTTTGATGCCGACGAGATTGTTGAAAGCCGCCGGCACGCGACCGGAGCCGGCCGTGTCCGTGCCGAGCGCGAAGCTCGCCAAGCCCGAGGCGACGGCAACGGCCGAGCCGGAGCTTGAGCCGCCCGACACATAGTTCTTGTCGAAGACCGAGCGTGGGGCTCCGTAGGGCGAGCGCGTGCCGTTAAGACCGGTGGCGAACTGGTCGAGATTGGTCTTGCCGATGACGATCGCGCCCGCAGCCCGCAGCCTCGCAACGACGGTTGCGTCCGTCTCCGGCCGATAGGAAAAGGCAGGGCAGGCAGCCGTCGTCGGCAGTCCCGCCACGTCGATATTGTCTTTCACCGCGAAGGGAATGCCCCAAAGCGGCAGGCTGTTGGGATCAGGCGCCCGTTCCATCAGAGCTCGTGCCTCGGCCCGCAAGGCTTCATCAGGCGCCGGCGTGATGAAGATAGCGGGATCCGTCGCGTCATTGCGACGGGCAATGACGATCTCGATAATATCGAGCGGGCTTTTGCCTGCCTCATAGGCTGCGCGAAGGCTGGTCAGATCAAGAATGGTCGGCAGCATGGGTCAGCACTCCTCCAGAACAACAATGATATCGCCCGCTTTGACGTTTCGTCCGGGCCCGGCGCGCAGGTCGCGGACACGGCCTGGCGCATGTGCGGTGACGTTGATTTCCATTTTCATGGATTCGATGATGGCAAGCGTGTCGCCGGCCGCGACCGGTGCGCCCGGCTCGACCAGCAGTTTCCAGATATTGCCGGGCACGGCACTGGCAACACCGAAGCAGCCTTCAGGGATGTCTCCGGCCGGGCTTTCGCCGGTGCCTTCGTCGGTAACGAAGCTGTCGAGACCCGCCTCCTTCCAGCGCCGGCGTTCGGCATCGAAGGCGGCCTGCTGGCGTGCCTTGAAGGTCGCGATCGAGGCGGCATTCGCCTGCAATTCCTGCTCATAGGCGGCGTAGGAAAATTCCGTCTCCTCGATCTTGACGTGATAACCGCCATGCGGAAAGGCGCTGCGGGCTTCCGCCAATTCCTGATGGCTGACCGGGAAGAAGCGGATCTGATCGAAAAAGTCGAGCAGCCACGGCTTGCCCTTGGCAAAGACCGGCGTCTGGCGCCAGGTATTCCAGACCTGGATGGTGCGCCCGAAGAGCTGGTAGCCGCCGGGGCCTTCCATGCCGTAGATGCACATATAGGCCCCGCCGATGCCGACGGCATTTTCAGGCGTCCAGGTGCGGGCGGGATTGTACTTGGTCGTCACCAGCCGATGGCGTGGATCGACCGGGGTCGCCACCGGTGCGCCGAGATAGACGTCGCCGAGGCCGAGCACGAGGTAGCTCGCATCGAAGACGACGTCGCGCACGGCCTGTTCGTCTGCCAGCCCGTTGATGCGGCGGATGAACTCGATGTTATCGGGGCACCAGGGCGCATTCGGCCGTACGAGTTCCTGATATTTGCGCATGGCAAGTTCCGCGTCCGGGTCGTTCCAGGAAAGCGGCAGATGCACGATGCGGCTCGGCACGGTGACGTCCTGGGCCGCCGGCAGGCTCGCTTCGATTTCGGCCAGCAGGCCGAGCAGGCGCTTGCGGGTCAGCGTCGTGCCGTCATAGTGGATCTGCAGCGAACGGATCCCAGGCGTGAGATCGACGATGCCGGGCAGACGGGCCTGCGAGACGGCCTGCATGAGCAGATGCACCCTCAGCCGCAGGGCGATATCGAGGGTCATCGGCCCGTATTCGACCAACAGGTTGTCATCGCCCTGCCGGCGGTAGACGACCGAAACAGGGCCGTCGTCGCGCCTGCCGATAACAGGCGAGCCCGTCTCTTCCTTCACCCGATGCACGACCGGACCGGCAATCGGATCTTCCGGTCGCGTGGCAGGATGAAAGCGAATGCGATCGCCCGGCTTGAACTGCCCCATCTTCCATTGTTCGTCGCGCGCGATCACCGCCGGGCAGACGAAGCCGCCGAGGCTCGGGCCATCAGGCCCTAGAATGATCGGCATGTCGCCGGTGAAATCGATGGCACCGATTGCATAGGCATTGTCATGAAGGTTGGAGGGATGAAGGCCAGCCTCGCCGCCATCGCTGCGCGCCCATTTCGGCGCGGGACCGATCAGCCGAACGCCGGTCCGGGCGCTATTGAAATGCACCTCGTAACTCGTCGAAAACAGCGTCTCGATATCGCCGTCCTGGAAGAAATCAGGCGCGCCATGCGGGCCGTAGACGACGCCGACCTGCCATTCGCGCGTCAGCTCTGCCGGCTCCGTCGCCGGCTTCGGCACTTCGGCCGCCACCTGACGGGCAAGATGCAGCACATGGCCGGTCTTCAGCGTGCCGGTGGCGTTGCCGCCGAACTGGCCGAGACCGAAGGCGGCGCGCGAGCCGAGCACGACGGGAGCGGCAAAACCGCCCGCCACGGCGAGGTAGGCCCTCTGCCCCGGTCCATCGATGCTGCCGATTGCGAGGACCTGGCCGGCGCGGACGTTCACCGCATTGCCATGCGGCAGATTCACGCCGTCGATGCTCATCGCCATCCTGGCGCCGGCAAGGGCAACCGTCGTATCGGTATGGAATTTCAGCATCGGGCCGGACACGGTCAGCTCCAGTGCTGCGACCATATCGCCATTGCCGACGAGTCGATTGGCGTGGCGGAACGAGCGCTCATCCATCGGCCCGCTCGGCGGCACGCCGACATGCCAGAGTCCAAGCCGGCCCGGCAGTTCCTGGATGCTTGATTGCGCGCCCGGCGCGATCACCTCGATGACATCGGGCACGAAGGAAAAATCACGTAGCGCCGTCGTCGCCACCTTGCCGCTCGCCAGAAGCTCGGAGCTGGCGATGGCCCTGAGATAGTCGAGGTTGGTTTCGATGCCCGATATCGATGTTTCGCCAAGTGCCGACTTTAGCTTTTCGATCGCCGCCGTTCGGTCCTCGGCTGACACGATCACCTTGGCGAGCATCGGATCGTAGAAGGGCGTGACCTCCGTGCCGGTCTCGATCCAGCCGTCGATGCGCCCGTCTTGCGGGAAGGACACCTCCGTCAGCAGGCCGGCGCTCGGGCGGAAATCGGCATGCGGCATCTCGGCATAGACACGCACCTCGATCGCCGCTCCCTTCGGCTGCAGGGCCTCGGCGCCCGAGAGCACGTCCTCGCCGGCCGCCTGACGGATCATCCATTCGACAAGATCGATGCCGAACACAGCTTCGGTGACGGGGTGTTCGACCTGCAGGCGGGTGTTGACCTCGAGGAAGTAGAATTCTTCGCGCAGGGGATCGTAGATGAATTCCACGGTGCCGGCGGATTCGTAGGAGACCACAGCACCGAGATCGACGGCAGACTTATGCAGGCGGGCGCGGGTCGCGGCCGAAAGTCCGGGGGCGGGAGTTTCCTCGACCACCTTCTGGTTTCGCCGCTGCAGCGAGCAGTCGCGCTCGCCGAGCGCGATGACCTTGCCTTGGCCGTTGCCGAAGATTTGCACTTCGACATGCCGGGCCGCGGCTACGAAACGCTCGATATAGACGCGTGCATCGCCGAAGCTGGCCCGCGCCGTACGCTGCACGCTTTCGAAGGACGCCTTCAGGCTTTCGGCATCGGCACAGAGCTGCATGCCGATGCCGCCGCCGCCGGCCGTGCTTTTCAGCATCACGGGATAGCCGATTTCTTCGGCCGCAGCGAGCGCTGCATCGGCGCTCGAAAGCAGGCTCGTGCCGGGCAACAGCGGCACGCCGCTCGCCTTGGCGAGTTCGCGGGCCGTATGCTTCAGCCCAAAGGCAGAGAGGTGCTCGGGCCGTGGGCCGATGAAGGTGATGCCTTCGGTGGCAAGGCGCTCGGCAAAGCCGATATTTTCCGACAGGAAGCCGTAGCCCGGATGCACCGCCTCGGCCCCCGTCGCCTTGCAGGCGGCAATGACGGCGTCGACATTCAAATAGCTTTCGCTGGCCGGCGCCGGCCCGAGACGGATCGCCTCATCCGCCATCATAGCGGGCTTGGCGAAGCGGTCGGCATCGGAATAGACCGCGACGGAGGCAATGCCCATCCGTCGCAGCGTCTTGATAACCCGCACGGCGATTTCGCCCCGGTTGGCGATCAGGACTTTCTTGAACATGCTCAGTCCTCGCCGTCCCAGATCAGCACCCGGATCGGGGTCGGATCGAAGCCGTTACAGGGGTTGTTGATCTGCGGGCAATTGGAGATGACGCAGAGCACGTCCATTTCCGCGACGAGTTCGACATAGTCGCCAGGCGCCGAAATACCATCGACGATGGTCATCTCGCCATTCGGCTTGATCGGCACGTTCATGAAGAAATTGATGTTGGGCACGATGTCGCGCTTGCCCATGCCGTGTTTGCTGACCTCGAGGACGAAGTTGTCGCGGCAGGCATGCAGGTATTTCGTGCCATGGCCGAAGCGCACCGTATTGCTCTCGCAGGAACAGGCGCCGGCAGACGTGTCATGGCGGCCGCAGCTGTCAGCCGTCATGGTCAGCATCACATTGCCTTCATTCGATATGATCTTCGTGCCGATGCCGATATAGGCAGCGCCCTGCATGCGCATCGTATCCTGATTGGAATAGCGCTCGGCGAAATCGTCGGCACGATAGAAGAGCGTGTCGATCGCCTGCTGGCCAAGACTGTCTTCGATGCGGATCGTCTGGCCCTTGCGCACCACGCCGGACCATGGGGCTTCGGCCGGAATGAAATGATCCTGCACAGCATTCTGAACAGTACGGGCAGGAGAGGTCTGGATGAAATCGGACATCGTCTTCTCCTCAGGCCTGCATCAGGGCGTTGTTCTCGAAACCGCGCACGGCTTCGGCCGTTGCCGCGCGGCAAAGATCATCGGCAGCCGGGACTGCCGCCTTGTAGCGGGTGATGACGACGGGCTTCGGCTGGTAGGTCGGATCCGGGTCAAGCGGATGCGGGCAGGTGGAAAAGCCGACCAGCATGTCCATCTCCGCACGCAGTTCGACATAATCGCCGCTGTTGGAGCGCTTGCCCTGCCAGCCGAAACCTCCGGCCTCGGCAAGGCGGACCGGTGCAAAGAGATTGAGGATGCCGGGTATATCGCGCCTGTCGAGGCCGAGCTTTACTGCGACGAGGATGAGATTGTCGCGGGTGTTGCGCGTTTTTTCGCCGGGATATTTCGCGGCATTCGAGGCGGCCGTCGAGCCGCCCATCAGTAAGTCATGGGCGCCGGAACTATCCTCGATCATCGAGAACATGATGCGGCCCATATCGGAGAAGATCACCCGCCCCTTGCCGAGCGCCGTCGTCCACTGGACCTTGGCCGTGTCGACGAGATTGATCCGCTCGCTCGTATCCTCGGCATTCCAGGCGACGAGCGCCACGGTAGAATTTCCTTCGCCCTGGTCGATTCGGATCGCCTCGCCGCGCGAGACTTTCGTCGACCAGTACCAGCCGCCCGGTATGATCTCCTGATGAATGATCGCGGCGGCATCGATGGCCGGTGCCGGCAACGGGCTTGGGCCGGGCAGGGCCTTGGGCGCGAATTCCAGACCCTTCTTCTGATGCTCCTCGTAGCGCGCGCGATTGGCGGCGATTTCTTCGGCGGACCGTCTCACATGCATCATAGCGTCTCTCCTGATGATGCCAGGCCGTCCCGGCTATGCCCCAGGGAAGCGACCGGGCCGTCCCGGTCGGGGCTGAAAATCGACGGCTGGCCGGCCAGGCGCGGCGGCCAGATGGCAATATCCTTGGTGATGGTGGCGCCGTAACGCTCCTTCTCCTCCGGCCGGTCGCGGCGGCGTTCGAAGGCGACGACGCGGCTTGCGAGCGTGAAGGCCTCGCGCATGTCATGGGTAACCATCACGACGGTCATCTGCGTTTCGTGCCAGAGCCGCTTCATCAGCGCGTGGATTTCGGCCCGAATACCAGGATCGAGCGCGCCGAAGGGTTCATCGAGCAGCAGCACCTTCGGCTTCATGATGAGCGCCTGGGCGAGCGCCAGGCGCTGCTGCATGCCGCCAGAAAGCTGCGCCGGATATTTGCTCTCCGAACCGGCGAGCCCGACCTGGGCGATCAGTTCGCGTGCATCCTCAATGGCATTGCGGCGTGCCGCGCCGAAAAGCTTGGCCTTGTGGCGCGCAGCGGAAAATTCCTTGCCGAGCAGCACATTGCCGAGCACCGTCAGGTGCGGAAAGACGGAATAGCGCTGGAAGACAACGCCACGGTCCGGACCGGGCTCCGGCGGCAGAGGCTCGCCATCGAGCAGGATCTTGCCTTTCGTCGGCTGCTCCTGGCCGAGCAGCATGCGCAGGAAGGTGGTCTTGCCGCAGCCGGAAGGGCCGACAAGGGCGACGAAGGCACGCGAGGCGACGGTCAAGGACACGTTTTCGAGCACGATCTGGTCGCCATATTCCTTCCAGACCCTTTCGATCTTCAGTTCGCTCATGCCTGCTTCTCCAGCTCCGACCAGGGGAAGACGGCGATGCGCAGGCGATCGAGCAGGGCATTCATGACCACGGCAAGCAGGGTGATCCAGACGACATAGGGGAAGATGACATCCATCGACAGGTAGCGGCGGACGAGGAAGATGCGATAACCGAGACCCGAATCCGACGAGATCGCTTCGGCTGCGATCAGGAACAGCCAGGCCGGGCCGAGCTGCAGTCTGAGGCAGGTGATCAGCCGCGGCAGGATTTGCGGCAGCACGACGCGCAGTCCGATCTGCCAGGAGGAGCCGCCGAGCGTCTCGGCCTTGACGATCTGCTCACGCGGCAATTCCAGCGCCTTCAACGCCAGGTCACGGATCATCGTCGGCGCGACGCCGATGACGATGAGGGCGATCTTCGACGTCTCGCCGAGCCCCATGACGATGAAGAGGATCGGCAGCAGCGCCAGCGGCGGCACCATGGAGATGACGGCGACGAAGGGGGAAAGCAGCGCTCTGAGATAAGGCAGCATGCCGATCAGCATGCCGACAACAAGCGCGATCGCCGTCGAGATGCCGAGGCCGGAGAGCAGGCGGACGAGGCTCGCGCCCGTGTCCGACCAGAGCAGAAACTCGCCGGTACGCGGGTCGGCGACGAAGGCCAGACGGTTGATCGCGTCGGCAAAGCCGGCAAGGCTCGGCAGAAGCTTGTCGTTGGCGTTGTCAGCCAGTCGCGCCGCCGAGCCGAAGGCATAGGCAAGGGCAAGCAGCACGAAGGGCAGCATCGTCAAGGCGAACTGGGCGCCCCGGCTCGGCCTCGTGTTGATCCAACGCATGGGAAATGCTCCGCTGATGAAGGTGAGGAAGCGCGGGCAGACCGCGCCCCCGTTGCGATCAGAGCGAACCGTCGGCGGCGGCCTTCATATAGGCCTCGGTGAAGCGCAGCTTCACGTTCCCAGTATCGCCCAGCACCTTACCATCAGGCATTTCGATGCCGATAACGTCGGCGGATGGCGCGCCATTGCCGAGCAGTCCCTTCTCGAAGAGGAAGTTGCGCACCAGATCCATGGTCTTCGGCAGATTCGGCGAAGCGGTGAAGGCAACGGCATCGGCCGGCTTGTCGAAGAGCTTGGTGGCGGCAAGCTGGGCTTCGAAGCCGGCGAGATCGGTGCCCGACGCCGAGCCCATGGCCTCGCGGGCGGCCTTGCCCTCGGCGGTATCTGCCCGCAGCAGGGCAGCCGTCTCATACCAGATGCCGGCAAGCGCCTTGCCGAAGTTCGGATTGTCTTTCAGCACGCCGCTATTGGCGACCATCAGGTCGATGATTTCGCCCGGCACTTCAGAGCTGTCGAAAACCTTCTTGGCCGAGGGATCTTCGAGGATGGTGGAAACCAGCGGGTTCCAGGTAACGACGGCAGAGACGTCAGGCGTCTTATAGGCGGCGACCATGTCGGCATCCGATGTGTTGACCACCTTCACGTCGCGCTCCGTCAGCTTGATGCTTTCGAGCGCGCGGGCGAGCAGATAGTGCGAGACGGAGAACTCGACGAGATTGACGTTCTGGCCCTTGATATCGGCAAGGCTCGCCTTGTCCTTCAGGATCACGGCGTCATTGCCGTTCGAAAAGTCGCCGACGATCACGGCCGTCGTGTCGACGCCGCCGGCGGCCGGGATCGACAGGCCATCCATGTTGGTCAGCGTCACCGCATCGAAGGCGCCTGCCGTGTACTGGTTCATCGACTCCACGTAATCGTTGAACTGCGTGACCTCGATCTTGATGCCGTATTTGTCGGCCCATTTTTTGACGATGCCGTGGTCGGCCGCGTAGCCCCAGGGCATCCAGCCGACATAGATGGACCAGGCCACCTTGAATTCGCTCTTCTGTTCCGCCTCCGCGACGGAAGCAAGCCCAAGCATCAGCGACACCGCCAGCGCTGTGGTCGAAACGATCTTCGAAAAAGTCTGCATTGAAATTCCCCTTCTGCTTTTCTTCAAAAGGGATCGGCAAAGACCATCGTGCCGCCAATCCCTTGGCTTACGAGGTCTCCCGGGCTTTTGTCCCGCCGTGCACCCGGCGGGATTTCTCCTCCGCCGGTGGTGGCTCTCGGACCAGTCGCGCTTCAGAAAAGCGCCGGAACCCTAGCCACCAACTCAGCATATTCTTTGCAAGAGGTGTGCCAGCTTATAAGCCTTTGATTTTTCTAGCCCCCGCTCCTTGGTTGCCTGTTACTGTGTACACTTCGCGGCATTTGCTGAATTTTTGAGCAGCGATCCGCGAAGCCATCCCATCGACGTCGGTTCTTTCCACGGCCACATCCGGTGCCATGGCACCGTTTCTGTCCTTGACTGAGCCGGAACGGGTTTTTGCTTGCATCGATCACATAAGCGTCGGTGGTTGGGATTTACTATGAGTCGACCCTTGACGATACATTTTTTGGAACCCTTCCAATTGCCTTGGAAGTCACCCAACTTGCTTTTTTACAGTCGCAGGAATATTTTTATTCGGTCGGTCAATACATCATCCAACCAGTACTAGCTGCGGTGGAGCTATGCCCGAGTTTCACGGAAAGAACCGCCTTGCGGCTATACTGCTGATCTTCCTGACGGCATTGGTCTTTCTCGGGCTTGAACAGCCCGCTGCCGCCGCCTCCGGTGACCAGGATGGCCGGCGGGTTGCATTGATCGTCGGCAACTCCGTTTATAAGACGCTGCCCTCATTGCCCAATCCTGCAAACGACGTCCAGGAAGTCGCGAACACGCTGCGCAAGGCCGGTTTCGACGTGACGATCGGCATCAATGTCGACCGCATCGGGCTTGAGAATACGGTGCGCAGCTTCCTTCGCTCGGCCAATAATGCGGAGGCCGGCCTTATCTATTATTCCGGCCATGGCATCCAGGTCGGCGGACAGAATTTTCTCGTGCCGGTCGATGCCACGCTGGAAACACCTTATGACGTCGAAACGCAGACCATGCCGCTCGACCTCATCCTGAATCATCTCAAGCAGAATTCCCGCGTGCAGCTGATCTTTCTCGATGCCTGCCGCAACAACCCGTTCAATGCGCAAAAATTCTGGATGGCGGAAAAGCTGGAACCGGTTGGCGCGACACGCGGGCTGGCGCGCATCGACAGCGATCTGGGCAGCCTGATTGCCTTCTCGACGGAGCCGGGCCAGGTCGCTCTCGACGGCGAGGGGGCACTCAGCCCCTATTCCGAATCCTTCATCAAACGCGCCAGCGAGCCGAACAAGGAAATCCGCCAGGTCCTCACTGATGTGCGCCGCGACGTGATCGCCATGACCAATGGCAAGCAGGTCCCCTGGGAAAATTCCTCGCTGATGGACAGCTTCTATTTCATCCCGGCGCCGCCGCCGCCGAGCGTCGAGCCGATGCAGCAGGTGAGCGTACCGGAGGGGGCAGCCGCGACCAAGCTGCCGATCGCCCCGCCGCATGACGAAACCGGCTCCGCGCTGCTGGTCACCCTGAACCAGCTTCCCCAGACCGGCAAGCTCAGTCTGGACGGCAAGCCGGTCGAGCAGGGCGCCAAGCTGCCGGCCGCGGCGCTGACGGCGCTGAGCTATGATTCATCGGGCGTTGCCGCCGGAACGGTCGGCCTGATCGGCTATACGGTCAGCGATCCCTATGGCCAGGCGACGCAGGGCGTCGTCGCCATCACCGTCTCGGCCGGTGCCGGCGCCAAGCTCGCCCAGCTCGAACAGGAGAAGCAGGCGCGGCTTGCAGATGCCGGTGCCTATCTGAAGGCGCTGCCGCGCGACGTCGACACGACGATCGGCGTCGGCCCCGTCGAAGCCCGCCTGCCTGAAGTACCAGCATCGGCTGCGGGAATGACCTTCAAAGTCGCGGCCCTGCCCGACAAGGGCACACTGCGTGCCGGCGATCGGGTGATCGGCCCCGGTCACGTGCTTGAAGCAGCCGATATTCCGGCACTTTCCTACGAACCGCAGATCGGCACCGAAAACCAGTCTTTCGCGCTGACCCTCCAAGCCGCCAACGACGACCTGCAGCCCGCCACCGTCACCTTCAAACCGACGCTTGACGCCTGCGATACCGCAGCCGCCGCACCGCTCGACCTGCAGGGCGTCACCGCAGGCAAGCTGCCGAATGAAATCAATCCCGCCGTCGCGCTGCCTGCCTGCGATGATGCGGTCAAGGCCTATCCCAAAGTTGCCCGCTTCGTTTACCAGCTCGGCCGCGCCCAGCTTGCCAACCGGGACGCGAAGACGGCCTTCGCGACGATCAAGAAGGCGATGGATGCCGGCCATGTCAGGGCGATCTACGAACTGTCGAGCTTCTACGAATTCGGCGCATCCGTTCCGCGGGATGCCGCCAAGGCCAGCAAGATCGCGAAGGATGGCGCGGCAAAAGGCGACCCCTTCGCCCTGCTCAGCTATGGCAAGTCCCTCTATTACGGCCGGGGCGCCAAAACCAACCAGCAAGAAGGACTGCGGCTGATACTGAACGCCGCCGATCTCGGCCACACCTACGCAATGAACGAGCTCGGTTACATTTTCCTGAACGGGATTAACGTCCCCGCCGACCCAGGCCGCGGCATCCGTTTTTACGAGGCCGGCGTTGAGCGAAATGATATCTATTCCCTCAATAATCTCGCCTTGGTGTACCGACTTGGAAACGGCGCGCCGCAAGATCTTCCTAAAGCGATCGAGCTTTTTACGCGCGCGGCAGCAGGTGGTCAGCCCTATGCTCCGACAAACCTTGGACGCATGTACCGCGATGGAGTTGGCGTTGCCGTGGACAAGGCCGAAGCGGCGAAGTGGCTGGAGATGGGCGCCGAGCGCGGTGACTACTGGGGCGCACTCGACCGCGCCATGCTGGCGAAGGAAGAAGGTGCGGATGCCTACGACCTTGCAACCGCGGCCCGCTATTTCGCGCTGGCAACCGCGATCAACATGCCTGGCAGCGGCGATCCGAAGAACCAAGCGCTGGCAGAACTCAAGAGGCTGCCTGCCACTGCAAAGAAGCAAGCGGAAGCCGCCTTTGCCGCCGAGCTGACCGCTGAGGAGCAAAAGGCAATTCCCAAGTCGAAGTCGCTCGATGATAGGCTCGTCAAGCTTGCCAAATCGACCTGGGAAAAGCGGAATCCAAGATACGATCTTTTCTGAAACGGCGGTCTGGGGGCGCCCTACATGAACAACAAGCTCATCATCCGTGTTCTCCTGTGCTCGACATTTCTCGCAGGCTCAGGCGCAATTCTGCAAAGCTGCATCTTCGACCCCGGCGGCAGGACGCTGTTCGCCAGCGAAGAGCCCGCCCGGGCCGCCACTCCTGCCAAGAAAACCACGCCGACAGTCAGAAAAGTGGCCGCAAGGAGCAGTGACTCCACATTCGGCCGTTCCGGCAATGACTCCAGTTCGAGTTCAAACTCTAGTTCTGGGGGCATGGGCGGCGGCTCTTCGGGTTCGAGCAGTTCTTCCAGCTCAAGTAGCTCCTCCAGTTCGAGCAGTTCGTCGAGTTCCACCGGCGGTTCGTGGTCTGACCGCCGCCTGAAGACCGATATTCACAGGCTCGGCACATCAGCTGGGGGCATACCGGTCTATGCTTTCAGATACATCTGGGGCGGCCCCAGTTTAGTCGGCACGATGGCGCAGGACCTGCTGGCAATCAGACCTGAGGCGGTCATCGGCACGGCATCGGGTTATTACATGGTCGACTATGACCAGCTCGACATTGCGATGATTTCGATGCCGGAGGAACCCTCTTCCTTAATGGCCGAAGCAGCCATGGCACTCACGGCGCAGGCGGCGCGGACACGTTGTTCGGTTTCTCGCCCGCGGCTCGCCGTCCAGCCGGCCATGTGATAGAGGAAAGCGAGCGCGTGCCAGTCCCGCGAGACAGCGATAGCGCTACGGGAAACCCTCTCATCGTCCAGGGGGTCACGCTTCTTGGAGGTGTTGTCGGCATTGGGCTATCGAGCTCTCTCCACCTTGAACCTGGCATGGCGATGGCACTCGCTCTATTCTGTCTTCTCCTGGCGTGGATCGTCGCGGACGGGTTACCGGCTGCGCATCGGGCGTGGCTATCGCGAAAGAAGCGCCACGATACTTCCGCGGCCTTCTGGCTGCGCATCGGAACCAAGCTGGTTGGCACAGCCGCGCTTCTTGGCGCAGTCGTCATTGCTTGCTCGGTCTTTCCTTTTTTCACGCAATCTTCCGCAGTCAAATGGGTGGTCAACGCCAGCCACACGACCATCCCCATTTCAATCGCCCTGGTCATCGCCACGATTCTCTATGTCACGGTCACCGATCTCGTTGCCGAGGAACCCGATGACTACCTGCACCAAGTCGGGCGCGCGGTGCTGATGCAGGATTTTCGCGAGGAGGACGTGCTGTTCGCATTACGGCTGGTTGTGATCAAATGCTTCTTTCTTGTGCTCATGTTCTCAGGCGGCATGACAGGTCTTGCGGAGCTCACTGAGAAGCCGGCATGGGGGTACCCGCTGCTATCGGCGGCCTGGTTCGAAGGCCTGATGCGACTTGCATTTCTTTTCGACGTCGTGCTTGCGGCCGGCGGCTATATTGCAACTTTCAAACTCTTCAGATGGCATGTCAGGGCAACGGAGACGACAGCACTCGGTTGGCTTGTCTGCCTCATCTGCTACGAACCGTTCTTTCCGATGATTTCGCAAGCCTTCGTCCCTTATGGCGAAGGGCCGGGCTGGGAGATCGTCATCAGAGAAGGATCGGTCGTCTTCTTTCTATGGAGCTTCGCGACACTATTCTGTACCGCGATTTATGTCTGGGCCACCATCGCCTTCGGCCCGCGATTTTCCAATCTCACCCACCGTGGCATTATCACGACTGGGCCTTATCGCTTCATCAAACATCCGGCCTATCTCTCGAAAAACATCGCCTGGTGGCTCTTTGCGGCCCCGAGCTTCATCGCCAGCGGCTTTGCGGAAGGGCTTGCGCGGGCGGGCATGCTGGCCATCGTCAGTCTGATCTACCTTATGCGCGCCCGCGCCGAAGAGCGCATGCTGAGCAAGGATTCTGCCTATCGGGAATATGCCGAAAGCGTCGCAGCGCGTGGGCTTCTCGCGACGGCGAAGAGGCATCTCGCCTTGAGACTCGCGCCCTAAAGCTGCCCAGTGCCTTTCAGCCGTCCAGCCCCTTGAAACGCATCGGCTGGTAGCCGCGCAGCAGCAGGATTCCGAGCGAATAGGTGTTGCGGCAGACGCGGCCTTTGCAGGCATTGGGCGTCGCTTCCATCACCTCCACTTTGCGGTCGTCGGTGAAGCGCATGAACAGCATCACATGCGAACCCGGGCGGTTCAGCGCGTCGCCCGGTTGCAGCGACCAGGGATCGGCAAGCCGCCTTGTAATGCTCGGAATCGCCCGCGTCGAGACATGCATCTTCAGACCCCAGGCTTCGCTGACGAAGCCGGAGCAGTCGACGCCGAGAATATTGGTTTGCGGCGCGCTCTTGGTGCAGACATTGCCGGCCGTCTGGCCATCCATGACACCATTGGTGAAATCCTCGAGCGGCGTTTTGCAGCCCCAGCAATAGGGCACGCCCTTCACCGTCTGGCCGCGTTTGCCGAACAGGTAGAATGGCCGGCGCAGGCGGTTCATGTTGACGCAACCGGGTCCCGGATCCTTGCCATAGGCCGCCGGCGTCACCAGCCAGTTCAGCGTCTCGAAGCCGATCGCCCGCTCGATGACGTCGCCGCGCGATTTCGGCAGGATGGCGACCTTAGTTCCCTTTCCGGGTTTGGCCGCAATTGCCGGCTTGGCCGGCCTGGCGACGGCAAGCTTGCGGCCCGGCTCGCGCCCCTCGAGTTTCAGCACCTGCGCCCGGCTTTCCTGCGAGCGCAGAAACAGCACGTCGCCGCGCGGGCCGATCGCCACGAAGCGCCTGGAAAACACCGTGCCGGGTTCGATCGGCAGATCGTAGACGCGCTCCAGCACGCCGTTCGGCGTGAAGCGCACCACCAGCATGCCGGTCCGTTCCGGCCGGTCGGCGGGCACGAGTTCGACCAGCGCATAGGGTCTGCCCGTCGTGTCGATGTCGAGCAGTTCGACGGTGCCGATGCGGTTTTCCCCGGTGAGCTGAAGGGAGAGGAAATTCTCCTCCGAGCTCGCGCGCCGCAGCAGGATCTCCGCCTTGTCGTTTGCCGCCGAGACTTCCGCGACGATATCGCCGAGCCCGCGGCTCGGCACATATTGCACCACCGGCGGGCGGGCTGGCGGCCGGCTGGTGCTGCGGCCGATCTCGTCGATGATGCTGTTCAGCGGGCCGGGCGGCACCGAGCCCATCGAGGCGAAGACCGAGCGGGTGTAATCGTCGGCATCGCCGCCGTCGATGGCGCGCAGGGTCTGCGAGCGGCCATCGGCGCCGGTGGCGCGCTCGAGCGGCACGATCCCGTCAGACCAGAGGTAGAGTTCGTTGTGGACGACGGCGAGATCCTCCGGCGCCGTATTCTCCGGCAGCGGCAGGATCTCGGGATCGGCCTGCGAGCGTTCGCCATCGACGGCGAGCACGCGGCCATTGTTCTGGTCGAGGATGTAGACGGTGCCGTCGTCGCCGATGGTGATCGCCGCCGGTCCTGACGCCTCGACCTCCTCATTGGCGGAAATGATGCCGACCGAACGGGCGCCGTCGCCGCCCGGAAGCTCGATCATCACAGTGTCTTTGGCGAGGACAGGCCAGGCGATTGCGATCGCTGCGGCCATCAGAATATGCGAGCTGAAACTGCGCATTGCCGTGAACCCCGAAACAGGATCATTTTGGCCATGGGGCCTCAATCTGAAGCCTGTTCACAATTAGAGAGCGAGAGAATGATGTCGTCGGAAAACCGCTCACAACTTTCGGCATCATGCCCCAAGTCCTTAAAATGTTAGGATAGAAGCGGCTCGTCAGCAAGGCGTTGCTTTCCAAACGATTTGGAGATCGGCGTCGGCGATAGTACAAGTTTATCGTCTTGAAGTTTTACTGGCAGGGAAGCCTATGCTGGACTGGAACGGTGACGAACTGGCGCTCGATGTCAGCCTGCTGGAGCAGGTGCGCGCGGCAAGGATCGGGTTTTCCGATCGCGTCTGCGCCGCCTCGGCCAGCAAGGACGAGAAACATCTGGCGCAGTTGCGCTCTGAGCCGACCTATCTGATGGCCGAGTTTCTCTATTCGATGAAGGTCTTCGGCATCAACACGGCCGAAGATATCGAGCGCTTCGCCGATCTGCACAATGATTACGTGGTGTCGCTCACCCGCGATCCGGCCAAGCTGCAGCGCCTCGGGCTGTCGCAGGATCGTGCGCTCGCCTCGATGTTCACCGCCGACACCAAGCCGCGGCTGATCCAGAACTGGGCTGAAAAATCAGGCGCCATCGACCAGTCCAATCTCGCCCGTTTCCTGGTCGCCGTCATGTCGAGCGAGACCTGCCGCAAGACGCTGATCGATTTCGAGACGGCCGGCTTCATGCAGCGCAAACGCTCGCCCTATGGCACCATGGTGGTCTGGTCGACCGGCAGGATCGAGGAAATCTTCGGCGAAATGCTGCGCAATCTCCGGCTCAGCCTGCAGCAGCTGAAGATACTCTGACCTCTCTCCAGCCGATTTCACCCCTCCCAATCGATTGGCGCCGAGCGCCGTTGCCTTCCATCCGGCCTCTCCCTATTGTCGGTTTAGAGCAATTCCAGCAAAAGTGTGCAGCGGTTTTGCGCTCGGAATTGCGTGAAAACATAGACATAGAGCAATTCCGTGATTCGAAGAAAAACGGAATTTCTCTAGTCGCGCGATGGCGCCCCCTTGGACGGATGTGACGACGATGAAGAAATCCCGGCTCATAAGCTTGTCGATCGGCCTCGCTCTGGCGCTTGCGATGCCCGAGCTCGGGTTTGCGGGGCCTGTCGAGGATGCGCTGGCGGCGCGAAACCCCACGCTTGCGGCGCTGCGCCAGCACGACGAAAAGGCCTTTGCCGCCGCCGTTGCTATCATCGCCGACCATGAACGCGCCGAGGGGCTGACGCCCGACCAGGGCAAGCTGCCGGAGACGACATCGCCCGGCCGCGACATGGGCTCGGGCTCTGGCAAGGAATTCACAGCGGACAATCCGGATATTCTCTGGCTCTACAATTCCTCGCCGGAGGGAATGAGCGACCTGATCTCGATTCTGAAATCCGCCGGCCAGAAGCCGAAGAACTAACGCCATCACTCCAGTCCAGTCCGACTATAAAAGGACGCCGGATATTTCCACCGCGAGTCTTGTCGCATCTCCGCGTTGGCGCAATCTTCCCGGCTCCAAATAATTTGTAACCCTCCCTCAAGCAAGACAGCCAAAGCCATCCCAATTTCGCCGGTCAGTGCTATTCTCATCTTCAGCACAGTGTGAGATTGTTCGAAGGGGGAGGTTCCGATGCTCAGCCGCAAAGCCATCCTAGCCGCAGCCACATGTCTTTCGCTTTTTTCGCCGATCCCCGACGTCGGGGCGCAGAACGAACGCACGCTGACGGAAGCGCCGGCTCAGAGCGGGCCGGTCAGCATTACCTTCGATCGCGCCGAAGCCAGATATGCCATCGGCGAAGTCGTCGGCCTCTTCATCCAGTCGAGCGAGAACGCCTATGTCACCGTGCTGAACGTCTCGCCGAACGGCTCCGTCACCAAGCTCTTTCCGAACAAATACCAGACCGATGCCCTCGTTGCCGCCGGCAAGCGCGTGCAGGTGCCGGATCCGGCAAGCGGCGCCAGGCTGCAGGTGTCCGGCCCGGTCGGGCAGGAACAGATCAAGGTCTTCTATTCCTCCAAGCCGCTCACCATCTTCGCCGATCTCGGCGGCAGCGGCAGCGGCATGTTCCGCTCGATCGACGGCGGCATGGATGCCGTCTCCCGCAGCCTCGAAGAAGCCCGCAGCCTCGGCACCAAGATCAGCAGCAAGACGCTGACGCTGACCACCGTCGACAGCACGGCGGCCCTGCCGCCCTCCGCGGTGCCGCCCGTCGCCGCCGTTCCCGCCGCAAAACCCGCGCCGGTCGAACAGGCGGCAAAGCCGCCCGTTGCACCGAAACCGCCGGCCGCTCCCAAACCGAAACCGGCCGTCAAACCCGATGTCGCCAAAAAGCCTGAGGTGATCGAAAAGCCGAAGCCGGCGCCCAAACCCGTCGAACAGGCGACCACGCAGCCGCCGAAGAAATACAAGATCGTCACCAATCTGGCGCCCGGCCAGGAGCTCGCCGCCGACGAGCTGCAGCTGATCGGCCCCGCCGACACCACCGCCTCCACCCGCCCCAACCAATATAAACAACCGAGCCAATATCAGCAGCCGTACAAGCAGCCGGCCCAGTCTGCCCAGACCAATATGCCGAAACTGCCGATGCCGCAGATCAAGATGCCGCAATTCAAGCTTCCCGGCGGTTTCAGCATCAAGATGCCGCCGTTGAGCTTCGGCCGTTCGGCCGAACCCGGCCAGGCCGGAGAGGAGATCGAGGTTGCCAATGCCGATACGCCGGCCTGCAACGCCCTGCTCGACAAACTGAACACCGCCGTTGCCGCCAAGGACATCACCGCTGCCGCTTCCGAGGCCGATGCAATTGCCGTCAGCGCCGAATGCGGCCAGTTTCAGGTGAACGCCCAGCGCCGCGTCGCAGCCCTCAGGCTCGCCGCCGCCCAGGAAATGATGGCTGCCGACAAGCCGGTCGCCGAGTATGAGCCGCTGCTCGTCGCCGCCGACAGCCCGCAGGTGCTCTGGCAGGCCTCCGCCACGCTCGGCGAGATCTATTTCTCCGCCCGCCGCTTTGCCGATGCCGCCGCCGATTACCAGCAGGCGATCGAGATCATCAAGAACGAGACCCGCACGCCGAAGGCGCCGCCGGCCGATACGATCTCCGATCTCATCCAGCGCGCCGCCCAGGCCCGGATTCTTGCCGCCAACCCGACCAGCGACAACCCGCAGGGCAGCTTCGTGCCGGCCGAGAAGGATCACCGCAGCGGCGTGCTCGGCGGCATCTATTCGGAAAATGTGCGCGGCATCGTGCCGGTCTCCATCCCGGTGCCGATCACCTTCGATTTCGACAAGTCGACCTTCACCTCGGTCGGCACCGAAGCCGCCGAGGAATTGCTGGAGGCGCTGAAGGAGCAGAAGCCCGGCCGCATCATCCTGATCGGCCATACCGATCGCAAGGGCGGCGACGATTATAATCAGAAGCTCTCCGAGCGCCGCGCCCAGGCCGTTGCCGATTTCCTCAAGAACCACGGCATCGACGCCACGATCGATGCCGAAGGCCGCGGCGCCTCCGAGCCGGTGGACGTGACCGCCACCGCCAACCTCACCGAAGACGATATCGACGCGCTCAACCGACGCGTCGAATGGCGCCGCGAATAGAGGGGGCGAGGGGGAACCGGCCATGTCCACATTCGCTCCCATGGCCGCCGCACTCGCCCTTCTTGCCCTGGTGGGCACCGATGGCCTCGCCAGGACGATCGAGGCTCCCGAGCGCGGCACGGTCAGAGCCGTTCTGATCGGCATCGATCTCTATCGCAATGTCCCGCCGCTGCACGGCGCCGTCGCCGATGCCGAGGATCTTTCCCTGTCGCTGCGCTCGCTCGGCGTTAAGGACATGACGCTCTTGAAGAACGGCGCCGCCGACCGCCAGGGCATCTTCGATGCGATCGGCGCCGTCACGGAAAGGGCAGGCGAGGGCGATCTCATCGTGCTCGGCATTGCCGGCCATGGATCGAGCGAGCCGGAGCGAGTCAAAGGCTCGAAACCGAGCGGTCGCGACGAGGTCTATGTGCTGGCCGGCTTCGATACGAGGCTGCCGGGATCGCGCGAGCGTATCTTTGGCGACGAATTCAAGGTGCTGATCCACAAGCTGGAGGAAAAAGGCGCTGAGGTCCTGTTCATCGCCGATACCTGCCATGCCGGCGGCATGACCCGCAACGTCGATCCGCGCGGCGCCGAGATCACCTGGCGCCAGGCGCCGTCCTATACGATCGAGGAGGATGACCTCGCGCCGATTTCGACGACAACAGATGCGCTCTCCACCGGCTTCGATTACAAGCGGCTGACCTTCCTTGCCGCCGTCGACGACAACACCAAATCGCCGGAGATTACGATTCCGGGCATCGCTGAGAAGCGCGGGGCGCTGAGCTATGCCACGGCACGCGCCTTCGAAGGTGCGGCCGACCGCAACGGCGACGGCACTGTGACCCGCCGCGAGCTGTTCGAATATGTGCGCCAGTCGGTCTACCAGTTCACCGACCAGCGGCAGAACATTTTCACGCAAAGCCCGCCCGGGGCGGATCTCGACCACGCCGTCGTCTATGCCTATGACACAGCAGGCCCGGCGGAAGCGCAGAAATCGAACGTGCCGCAACCGCCGCCCGAGCCTGCCCCGATCACCGTCGCCGCCCTCGGTTCCGAGCCGGTCCTGCAGGGTATCGATCCGGCCGTCACGCCGTTCAACTTGACGGACGGCGCCCATGCCGAACTCGTCTTCGATCCGCAAAAGCGCGAGGCGATCGCCGGCGGCGATGTCGTCGCCTCCGAAGTTGGCGCCGGCGACATGCCCTTCGTCGTCGACCGGATGGCGGCGCTCGACACGCTGAAGCGGCTGTCGGAGATCAACCCGCAGACCGTGCGGGTGACACCATCCGACAAGGTCCATCGCGACGGCGAGCGCGTCGGCGTCACGGTTTCCGATCTTGCCGGGCGCAAGCTCGTGCTGTTCGACGTCACCGGCGACGGCACGGTGCAGTTCCTCTATCCCGGCGACAGGGAAGCCGATGCCGACATGTCCGCAACCTTCGATCTCGATCTTTCCGTCGTCGGCCCCTTCGGTACCGACCTGCTCGTCGCCGTCACCTCGGAGGCGCCGATGCCTGGTCTGGTCGAATTCCTGAAACAGAACGACAGGCGCCGCACCGCCGGCAACATCGCCAGACATCTCGGCGAGCTTCTGCCCGAGGGCGCACGCCTCGGATTTACGGTCCTCTATACCTCCGCCGGAGCCAGGCTATGAGTACGTCGATCAGCAGGGTCCTCAACATTGCGGCCGTCCTTCTGCTTCTGGCCACTCCCGCCCTGGCGCAGCAGGACACGGATTTCGCCGGCGAGGATGGCGGGCGGGTGATCGGCGGCCAGGCGGCGAAGAAAGGCGAATGGCCCTGGCAGGTGAAGATCCTGGCGCCCGATCCCGAGCAGCGCGGCCGCTTCGGCGGCCATTGCGGTGGCTCGCTGATCTCCTCGCGCTGGATCCTGACCGCCGCCCATTGCGTCACCAGCGGCCGTTCCGGCAAGCAGGATCTTTTCGCCCGCGACCTCCTGATCGTCGAGGGAAAGCAGAAGATCGACAAGGTGATCTCGGTCGACGGGCCTGACAAGCCGGGCCTCTCCGTCGAAGACGTGATCATCCACGAGGATTTCGACCGCAAGGTCTTCGCCAACGACATCGCCCTCATCAAGCTCGCCGAACCCGCCGTTTCGAAGCCGGCGATCCTCGCCTCGGCCTCGGACGAGGCCGTCGAAAGCCCCGGCCACACCGCCGTCGTCACCGGCTGGGGCTACACAAAGGCCGATCACGGCTGGGATGACAAATACCTGCCGACCGAACTGCAGGAGGTCGAGCTGCCGCTCGTCTCGCGCGAGGATTGCCGCGCCGCCTACCGCGAAAGCTCGATGCGCATGAACCCGATCGACGAGCGCAATGTCTGCGCCGGTTATGCCGAGGGCGGCAAGGATGCTTGCCAGGGCGATAGCGGCGGGCCGCTGGTCGCGCAGCGCCCCGACAAGCGCTGGATTCAGCTCGGCATCGTCAGCTGGGGCGCCGGCTGTGCCGAGGCTGAACATTACGGCGTCTACACCCGCGTCGCCGCTTTCCGCGACTGGATCGCCGAGAAGACCGATGGCGACGTGCCGAACGCGCCGGACACCTCAGGCGCTTCCGCCGGCGACGACCAGGTGGCGGCGATCGCCACCAAGCGCCGGCCTGCGGCGAGCGACCCGGCGGGCGGAACGACGCAAAAACAGACGCCCGCCGATGAGCTAGAGGCCAACCTTGCGATCACCACGCCGCCCGACGCTACGAAGGCGCCAGCGGAAACGACGCAGACTCCACCCGCCGCTTCGCCCCACGTCAGCCAGCCCGAGGTTCAGGCGCCGGCTGCCGAGCTGCCGATCACCGTGCGTTCTCCCGGCGACCGCGCGCTTCTGATCGGCATCGACGACTATGAAATGCGCGAGGCGAAGCTGACGGGCTCCGTCGACGATGTGAAGGCGATGCAACTCTTCCTCGTCAAGACGGTCGGCTACCGTCCCGAACAGATCCACACGCTCACCAACCGCAAGGCCAGCCGCGCGGCGATCCTTGCCGAAATCGACGACTGGCTGGTGCGCCAGTCGCAAGCCGGCAGCCGCGTCTTCCTCTATTTCAGCGGCCAGGGCTCCGAGGAAATGGGCGCCGAGGCGACGACGAGCCCGACACTGGTTGCCGCCGATGCCAAGCTGGTGCGCGAGGGGGCCAAGGTGACCGTCACCAACCAGATCCGCGAGACCGAAATCGCCGCCCGGCTGAACAGCCTCAAGGACCGCCGCGTCACGCTGCTGATCGATGCCTGCCATGTCGGTCCCGGCAGCCGCAGCGCGGTGGCCGCACCCGCCGGCGGCACGGTGCGCTGCCTCGGCCCGGCTTTGGCGTCGCTGCAGCCGCCGAACCGCTCCGGCAAGGAAGCCAAGTTCTCCTTCGGCGGCGAAACGGCGATGGTCTGGTCGGCCGTCAACGCAGGCCAATGGGCGCTGGTCGATACTGAGGCCAAACCGCCGCTCGGCGTCTTCACCCGCCGCTTCATCGAAGGCGTGCAGGAAGGGGTGGCGCGCGCTTCCGACAAGCCTGAGGTCAGCAACGCCGCCCTGCTCGATTATGTCAGGCGCAAATCCGACGAATATTGCCGGGCGCACTCCGAGGACTGCCGCTTCACGCCGGTACCGCAATTCTACGGCCTGCCGGACGCGCTCGGCCGCGATGTCGTCACCGGCGAGGAGGCAAAGACGCCGGTCGCCGCCGTCGAAAACACGTTGAAGACCGACAATGAGGCGGGTGTTGCCGTCGACGTGCTGCCCGGCACCTCGGTCAGCATCGGCGACAAGGTGGCGATGCGCGTCTCCACCAAGAAATCAGGTTACCTTATCCTCGTCGATATCGACGCCGCCGGCAAGCTGACGCAGCTTTATCCTAACAAGCGCTCGATGGGCCTGAAACCGACGGCCAAGGGCGGCGACAACCGGCTCGATCCGGCCCGGCCGGTGGTCGTGCCCGATGCCCGCAATCCCTATATCGGTTTCGAATATGTGGTGGAGGGGCCGGCCGGCGTCGGCATGGTCGTCGCCATTCTCAGCGACAAGCCGATCGAAGTGCTCGACCTGCCTGACGTGCCGACACCGCTCGTCGGCCAGCGCGCCGCCTTCAACTATGTCTACGACCTCGCCCGCAGCCTCAGGATCGTCGGCGACGACGAGACCGGCGTCCAGGGCAAATGGTCGTTCGATTCCAAATTCTATCGCATCCGCTGAAAGGGAGGCGAGTGATGTCGAGATCCATTCTGCTGGCGGGCCTTTCCGCTTCCCTGATGACGCTGGCGCCGGCCCATGCGGGCGATGCCACTGATGCCAGGGCTGTGCTTGCCGCCCAGGCCGGGCTTGCCGTCGACCTGATCGACCGCACGCTGGCGAAGGAGGGGGCGGCCAACATCATGGTATCGCCGGCAAGCCTGGCCGCCGCGCTCGGTCTGGCAGGCCTCGGCGCCTCGGACGCGGGCAAGGCGGCGATCGCCCGGGGGCTGGGTTTCGGCGATGCGGTCAAGGGGCCGGAGAAGGTGCTCGACGAGATGAACCCGAAGACGCCGCCGGCGGCCGAGGCGCCGCTGGCCTCAGGTGTTGCGATCGTCTTCGACGACAAGCTGGCGCTCGTCCCCGATGCCCTTTCCATGCTCGCCGGCCACCGCGTCAAGCCGTCGATCGAGGATCTCGATCAACCCCAATCGGTCGAGCATATCAACGGCTGGGTCAGGCAGGCGACGCGCGACGCCATCCCGGCGATCCTCGAAACGCCGCCAGGCGGCGGCTTCATCAGCCTCGGGGCGCTCTCCTTCAAGGCCCGCTGGAAGACCGCTTTCGAGGCTCAGAGCCCGGCGGCCCCGTTCCGGCGGCCGGACGGCTCGACGGTCTCGGTGCCGATGATGCATCTTGCCGGCGACGGCCAGAAATTCCGCGTCGACGATCGTTTCGCAGCCGTCGACCTCGCCTATGCAGGCGAAACCTACCGCATGGTGGTGATCGCGGCGCGCTCGGAACAAGGCGTCGGCGGCGCCGATCTCAAGACCCTTGCCTCCTGGCTTCAGGGCGAGAAATTCGAAGCCGCCAAGGGCGAAATCTTCCTGCCCCGCTTTTCCCTCAATGACGGGCGTGATCTGATGCCGACACTCCACGCGATGGGCCTTTCGCCCGAAAAGGCGAGCGATGCGGCTTTTCCCAAGTTCACCACGGAAAACATCAGCTTGTCGCGCGTTCTGCAGAAGACGATGATCAAGGTCGATGAGAACGGCACGGAAGCGGCGGCGGCAACGGCCGTGGTCACTGAGCGCAGCATCGATCCGAAGCTGGTGCGGGTGAGCGCGGATGCCCGATTTGCCTTCGCGCTCCGCGATACGAAGACCGGCCTGTTTCTCGCCGCCGGGCTGATCGGCGATCCGCTTCTGGCGGGTGAATGACATGCGCTTTGATGAAGACAAAATGGCAGGGGGACACGTGCATGAGAAGTGATCTGATCGCCCGCTACACGATCGGCGAGCCGGTCTATGAGAACGAGTTCATCGTCTATCCGGCGCAGGACAAGCGGATGGATCGTTCGGTCTTCATCGTCGCGCCTGATGTGGCGCTGAAACTGGACAAGGCGCGCTTCGAGCGGGTCTGGACCTCGGTCAACGAGGCCAAGTCGCTGACGGCGCGGCGCTTCGTCGAGATCGAGGACCTCATCCCGCCGTCGCCGGAGGACGACAATTTCTACATCGTCGAGAAGCGGCCGTCGAAGACGCTGCACCAATATCTCGAGGAAACCGAAATGGTGGCCTATGATCGCGCCATCGAGATCGGCCGCCACATCCTCGAAGGGCTGGCGACGCTGCATGGGGCGGGTTACGCCCACAATGCGCTGACCGACCAGTGCATCTACGTCTCGGAGGATTATTCCGGCCTCTCGGTCCGGATGGGCAACCTGCACCTGATCTCCAAGATCGGCGAGCACATCATTCCGCCCTATGCGCCGGAATTCGGCGCGCCGGAGATCTATGCCAGCGGCACCTTCTCGGCCTCCGCCGCACTCGACATCTATGCGATGGGCATGATCGCCTACAAGCTCTTCCTGCCGCGGCAGACCTATGCCAGCGTCTTCGACAGCGTCATGGTCTGGGAGGACGAACACCAGCGCGAGCAGAGCTGGAAGAACATCCATCTCGACCCGTCCAACATCTTCCCGCGCCTCGACGTGCTGATCCCCGGTTTTCCCGAGGGACTGGCCAGCCTGGTCGAAAGAATGCTGAGCCGCGACCCGACCCAGCGGCCGCGCATGGGCGCCGATGCGCTCGGCGAATTCAGCCGCGTCACCACGGGCATCCAGCCGATGGCCTGGGATCCGCGCGGCGGCATGCCGCCACAGCCTGATGCCCCGAAGCGGAAGAAATGGACGCTCGCGCATTTCTCGATGATCGGTGCGCTGCTCCTGATCTGCATCGGCGTCGGTGTCGTCACCATCCCGAAGCTGCTGCGTCCCGATCCCAAGCTCGTCGCCGATGTCGGCACCTGGAAGAAGGAGGCCGAAAGCCGCAGGGACAAGGCCATCGCCGCCAAGGCACCGGAACGCCCGTCCCAAGATGAGGCGAAGCTTTCCTATGATGCCGGGGCCGCGGCACTGACCGAGGCCAATGCCCTGCTCAAGGACGAAGACTATAAAAAGGCGCTTCCCGGTTACCAGAAGGCGGCGATCAGCCTCGGCAAGTCGCTAATCGCCATCTCGAAAGAAAATGCCGAAAAGGCCAAATCGGCTGCTGCCGCCGCCGGCGGCGACAAGGCCCCGAGTTTTGCCGAGGCCGACGGCAAGATGAAGGCCGCGGCCGACAGCGCCGCCGCCCAGCAGATGCATGGCGCGGTCGATAACTACGAGGCTGCGAAAACGGCTTACGACGATCTCGCCAAGGCGCTGACGGCGCTGACGGCGGCCGAAAAGGACGCCGCGGCAAAACGCGAAACCGTCACCCGCATCGGCGCCGGCGACAGCCCCGACGTCGCCAAGGCGAGCGGCCTGATGACCGAGGCCAAGGCCAAGGCCGAGCAATGGCAGCTGCCGGCAGCGACCTCGGGCTACGCCGACGCCGCCAAACTCTTCGCCGCGCTGATATCGGATGTCATGGCCGCCAAGGACGAGGCGACGGCGCTCAGGCAGAAGGTCACTGATCTCAACGCATCGCTGGCGACACGCGCCGGCCCCGCCGATCCGACGCTTGCCGCGCTGGCGCCGAAGCTCACAGAGGCCGACGGCCGCTACACCGCTGAGGCCTACAAGCTCGCAATCGCAGCCTACCAGCCGATCCTGACCGATCTCGAAGCTCTGTCGGCGCGCGGCTTCTGCCCGGTTGCACCGAATGTCGCCTTCGAGACTATTCCCGCCGGAAGCTATTCGCTCGACAATGTCCGGCTGATGACCTCGTCGCTGAAGGAGCTCGGCGGCATGCTCGGCGTCGCCAATGGCGCCGTGAAGGTCGAAAAATCCTTCTGCATGCAGGCCAAAGCAGTCACCCGCGCCGAGATGGCGCAGTATTACACCGCCAATGCCGACCCGGCCTCCGCCCAGGCCTATGCCGGCAATCCCGAGCAGCCGGCCGACGACGTGCCGCTTGCCGAGGCGCAGAACTATACCGCCTGGCTGTCGAAACAGCTGAACGCCCCCGTCCACCTGCCGTCGGCGACGGAATGGATGGCGAGCGCGGTCAAGCTGATGCCGGAGAAACTGCCCGACAATGGCGACATCATCCTGCAATGGAGCGCCACCCCCTGCGAAGCCGGCGGCAACGTCGCCTTCATGGCGCAGGAAGGCTCCACCTTCGTCGTCTGCTCGGACGCTTCCGCCGGGGGGATTTTTCGGGTGAGTGCTGAGTTGAGGTGACCTGGAGAATGAAAGGGAGATTCCAGGATGGCGCGTCTCGTTCGGGAAGTGTCAGCGGGCCTTGCTCCCCTTCTCCCCAGCGGGGAGAAGGTGCCCGTAGGGCGGATGAGGGGGCCACGCGGCACGCCATTCATAGTCCCTCTAGGGCCTATCAATCACCATGGAGCTTCGACATGCCTGAACCACGCTCGCCACGCCTCGCGGTTCTTATCGATGCCGACAACGCCTCCGCGAAGATCGTTGACGGTCTATTCGAGGAAATAGCCAAGATTGGTGAAGCGAGCGTGCGGCGCATCTATGGCGACTTCGCCAATGCTCGCTCCAAGGCATGGATCGACGTCCTTGCAAAACACGCGATCATCCCTCAACAACAGTTTGCCTACACCACGGGTAAGAATGCGTCCGACATCACGCTTGTTATCGATGCGATGGACTTGCTCCATAGCGGCCGCTTCGACGGTTTCTGCCTGGTGTCGTCAGATAGCGATTTCACGCGTCTCGCCTCACGCATCCGGGAACAAGGGATCGATGTCTTCGGCTTCGGGGAACAGAAGACCCCGGAGAGTTTCCGCCAAGCATGCCGTCGGTTTATCTATACGGAAAATCTGGCGCCTTCAGTCGTGTCGAACGGAGCGGACGCCACACAGGTTGCGCCTTCACTACGGCCGCCTAGCGCCGCAACACCGATCATCAAAAGAGCAATCGCGCAGATGGACTCTGAGGATGGATGGATCTCGCTTGGCGTGGTTGGAAAGCAACTTGCCAATCTGGCATCCGACTTTGATCCACGGACGTTCGGATTCAAGAAGTTGGGCGATCTGGTCAAAAAGACGAACGCCTTCGAGGTAGATCATGCCGAAGGTCGTCCCTTTCGTATCCGCCTGAAACCTGCGCCGACAAAAGGCAGCGTGAAGCCGGCAACCTGACGCATCGGCAGATAGTGCGAGATTGGATCTCAGATCCCCAAAAGCGCTCGCAGGTTTCGGCCGAAACATCAGAATGTGTGCGAGGGTTTTTGCGTTTCGATATGATTTGGATTGGCGCTCCCTCCGCTCCGGCGGCGGCCTCGTCAGCGTAAGCGTCGAATTACGGCGAACTTTCAATCACAAATTCGCGTTCAAGCCGTGCGTCACAATAATTTTCAATTCCAAATTTCCAAATACGCGCGTACATTGAACATGGGGACTGTAGTATCCGTGCGTTGAGGGGTCGGGGAAAATGTGCTGGAATACATCATCAGCATTCACGCCTGTCGGGTTTGCTTTGCGAGGTCCGAAATCTCGCAAGATCGTGTGGACATTGGGCGACGCGGCGCGCCTCCTGATGAACGATTGGCCTTGCGATGACGGCGAGGAATACATGGCTGCCGTCAAAGCCTGCGTCGATGCCATCACCGGCAAAATTGCCCCGGAACAATTCCGCGAAGTGCTTCTGCGGGCGGCCGACGAGGCGGGCATCCGTACTCTATCGCTGGTTCCGCAGGGAGTGGGTGAGCGGCGGCCCGGCATTCTCCCCACGATGCGCATATAGGCTTTCCTTTAGCGGACTATCCGCTTTCGCCAGGTGCCCGTGAAGGAGCGACCGGTTTGGGGCCGTTTGCGGTCGGTCAGCTTTTGGCACTAGTTCTTCGAATAGCAGACAACGGTCGAAGTTGATGTCGGTCTTTAGCAGCCCTCTGAAAAAAGACTTGTGCGCCACCATTGGGCACCCTTATCCCCATAGGCTGTCAGACGACGTTCTCCACAACATTAAGTACCGCAATCGCCTCCTGCACTTCGGCGTAGAGCTCCGCGTTTGTTTCCCCCGCATCAATTTCTACTATCAGGGCAAACCGCGCAATCTTTTCTTCCGGGTCAGGGACGGCCTTGGCCTTCCACCAACCTGCAACGGGATGTACAGCTATTAGATTGCGGCGCGCCAGATCGGATGCCGGGCAGACCAGTTCATCGATGTGCAGTGATCCGACATCCCGGCGATTGCGGCCAAAGATCCAGTTGTCATCTTCGTCGACAACCGGGTCCTCCGGCTGCTCTCCAGCCTTGCTGATGCGGGCCAAAAATGCGGCTTGATTCTCGTTGGGCCGGTTCAGCTTGAAGCGCAAGTTGTGCGACGCATATCGAAATTTGGAACCTCGTGCCGGCTCGGAAGGGTTGGGTTCGATGAATGTGCTGAGCGTTACGCGCAGCGTCACTGGGCTCTGAACGAGTTTCCGCAATTCCTCAACCGGCCACGGCAACTGGAAAACCTTCATTTCATTGTGAACGTGCTGCGCCGACGGCTTGCTTGCCTTTCGGTAGGGCCTGATCGTATCCTGCGCGATAAGGGTGAGAGCATTTGAAGCACTTCGCCGCGCGCGATTAAGGTCGGGAACGCCATAGCCATAGCGCTTGAACATCGGCGCATAATCCCCCTTGGCAGGATTGACTGGCAGGTGGCTTCTCATCTGAGGGGTCCAGCGGGCGGACGACACGAACAGGGCGCGGATGGTTTCCGGCCAAAGATCGGGATAGTCCGACCAGATCTCGGTTACGGCCCGCGCTGCCAGCGCCGTGGCGCCGCTCGTTTCGCCTGTGGTCGTGAAGGCCCGCTGCGGGTACTGGTGATCGGTGGTAAGAAGCGAAAGCGCTGGATGCTTCATCGGTGGAGGAGCACCATCCACCAGCCAGTTGCCGCCTTCGAAGACGACGTCGGGCTTCAGCGGCCAGTGCGATGACCAACTGGCCGTCCGCGAGGATGGAGCGAGGTCGCCAACTGGTGCGAGCGGTAGACCCACCTCACCGGGTGGCAACACGTTCTTTTCCGTATAGGCGCCGATGCAGATCGCGTTCCAGGCATGAGCGGGCGACTCCAACTCGTTCTCGGGAAGATCACAGACTGCGAGGTAATCATTATTGCCGAACTGGTTCTGGTTGGTGTTTCCGGCCGACAGGAGGACCAGGCGCTTGATCTTCCTATTGCCTGACACACCGGAGGCCAACTGGTCGACCTCACTCGACCATGACGTGGGCGCCCCATCGTGGGGAGTATCGTCCTCTGTGGTGGTTGCCAGCGTGAAGGTGCGCCGCCGGTCGCCGGTGGTCTCGACGGCATTGATGCCTTTGCGGGTGACCACGCCAAGAAGATGATGAGGATTGTGTCCGGCGTCCGGAATGATCTTGGCCGACTCCAGGCGATGCCGAACCTGAATGGGATTCATCGTCTGCACCGCTGTAGTGAGGTCGCCGAAGAGAGCGAGGCCAGCTAGCTGAGTACCATGGCCAACCATATCGTCCAGCCCCCACGCCGGCTCTGCCGCATGGCGGTCGGCGACGGCAAGCGCCGGCGCGATCAGCGGATGCGCCCTGCTGACGCCGCGGTCGAGCAGGGTGATGTAATTGGGATCGCCGCCGCCATCGAATGTCGCCCTGCCGACGACGTCATCCACCCATTCAAGCTGCTCCTCGATTTCAAGCGCATCGAAGTAGTCCGCCGTGACCGTAGGAGCAGCCAGCGCGCGAACGCCACCTAGCCGGCGCACTGCCAAGGCCAACGCGTCGCTTGTTGCCGTGCCAATGACGACAATGTCTTCGGGAAACTCTAGTAGATCGGCGGTGATGGCAACGCCATAGCCGGGAGCGCCGGCAATGAAATCGCCCGCCGCAGCCTTATCGAGCCAGATCTCCCAGGGCCTCGCGTCATTGCCGTCGGGAAACTTCTGATTGGGGCTACGCCACAGCGCTCGCAAGCCCGCTTCGGCGATCGCCCCGATGCTCTGGACAAGATCGGCGTTGTAGGGCCGACCTTCCGTTCCATCATTCTTGATCCGGTTCTTCTCGCCAAAGTCAGCGACTTTCTGCCGAAGCTTGTCGATGCCTTCTCGGGAGGCAAACACCGTCGCGCGCACCGCCAGCTGCTCACCTGCTGCCGGCTGCACCTTGAGGAGCGTCAGGCCACTGGCGTCGAGGCCGGACGTCACCATTACCTCTCCTGGCCGCCCCGCGACGTCTAGGTAGAGTCCGGGCCGATCTTCGGCGGCTAGGTTCGGGAGATGGTCGAGCGCCTGGAGGAGAGCCTGCGCATGGTCAGCGCGGTTAGCGACATCACTTGGTCTTCTTGCCGACCCGCCGCCCTTGGCCTTGAAGACCTGGGCTTTTCCTAAGCCTTGCAGAATGAAGTGTTCGCGATCCCTCGGCATACCCGCCCATTCCTCCTATTCCATGCAGTGAGCGGCGGCGATCCAGGGATGCGACGAGGGATGTTGTCTCGATGCTCTCCATATGGGCCAACACTGCGCGTCTTGCGGCGTCTTCCGCAGCGGCGACGACGTCGGCAGTCGACAATCCCTCGGCATGGCGCGCGACGTCCGCCCAATCGACATTTTTGGCGTCGAAACCGGTCAACCGGCGGCGCAACGCCTTTTCAATCGCCGCACCCTTGGGCATCTCGTAAGGCAGCACTAGGTCGAAGCGACGCAGCACTGCCCGGTCCAAAATTTCCGGAAGATTGGTGGTGGCGACGATGATCGACGGACCTGTGTCCTCATCAAGGAATTGCAGGAACGAGTTCAGGATGCGTCGCGCCTCACCTATATCGTTCTCAGAGCCCCGTGCTGCGGCAAGGGCGTCAATCTCGTCGAATAGGTAAACGCCCCGCGTCATGCGGACTGCATCAAAGATCATGCGCAGCTTCTGGGCAGTCTCGCCCATGAATTTTGTTATCAACCCGTGCAGCAGCACGGTAAAAAGAGGAAATCGCAGCTCGCCAGCCAACGCAGCCGCACTCAAGGTTTTGCCGGTTCCTGGGGGACCGGCGAACAGGAGCCGTCGGCGCGGCCGCAGCCCCTTTTCCTCCAGCCGCTCTCGCATATGGGTTTCGGTGACGAGATGCCTGAGTTCATCCTCGAGATGGAACGGCAGAATGACGTCATTGAGCCGTGTCGAGGGGTAGCTCGCATCAAGGAAACCGGCAAGATCACCGCGTGGCGCCGCCAGCGGCGTAGGCCTTCCGGCGGCGGATTTGGGTGGCGTCCGACTAACCTCTGCCCATTGGCGCAGTTGCTCGGCAAGCCTTGCATGCCCTTTCTGATCTTCGGCGGCAGCAAGCTGCATGGCGAGATCGAAGAAGCGTTCTTCGTCACCTTCGGCGTGACTCTTGACAAGCCCTATTAGTTGCTGTGCCGATGCCATGGCTGTGCGACTTCCACTGTCTCCGGTGATCTGTAGAACCACCTCAGAGAACTTTATAGCTTCGAACGGTTAATGGAAGAGAGCAGACCAAATTCCGCCACCAATGAATCGTGTTTTCTCGGTCGTGAGTTGCAATTCTGCCGTCACCACACACAATTGCCACGTCAAGGAGCGCCTACAGGCGACACGTCCATACAAAGCGAAAACAGCCACGGTCAACCGAGGACTGGCCGCTCAGGAAGTCCGCTTTAGGTGAGCAAGGAAAACTGCTTAACGGCCAGATGTAGGCGCGAAGCAGCCTTTCTCTTCGGTAAAGGAAGAAGTCTGCTCGGGGCCTAAATCCAAAGGTCGGCTTTCCATAGGCCCGCGCGGTGGACCTGCGGCTGCCCTAGCCCGCTAAGCACGGGAGCCGAGTGCTGGCTCCCTTTCCAATGCTATGACCGGCTTACCGCAGCCGGAGCCTTGACGCTGCAGTCGTCACTCAAGCGTCAGATTTCAGCTTGCCGCCAACCGCCCAGGAATCCTTGGCGATCTCCGTGATCAGGATTTCCAGCGATTCCGGCGGGCAGGCCAGGGTGTCGACGGCGGCCTTGGTCGCTTCGCGCACGAAGGCGCGCTTTTGCTCGTTGGTGCGGCCGGGATGCATCTGCAGGTGAAGAATGGGCATGGTTTTTCCTTCGTCGGGTTGGTGCTGTCCGTCGCCTTGGCGCCGGCATGATGACTATGTTGTAAATGGTGAGGTTGATAAATAAGCTGCCGGTGTCGTCATTCAAAACCCTGAGGTAGGCAATCATGGACAAGCTGGCCGGCATGGCGATGTTCGTCAGGGTCATCGACAATGGCAGTTTCGCGGCGGCCGCGGAGATCGCGCAGGTGTCGCCTGCCATGGTGGGCAAGCACATCAAGACGATCGAGACCCGGCTCGGGGCGAAGCTCATCCATCGCACCACGCGCCGCCATCAGCTGACGGCGGTCGGCCAGCTCTATTACGAGCGCTGCAAGCGCGCGCTTGCCGAAGTGGCGCTGGCCGAGGCCTCGGCGAGCGAGCTGCAATCAGCGCCGCGCGGCCGGCTTCGGCTGGTGGCGCCCGTCAGCTTCGGCACGCAAGTCTTGGTGCCGGCGCTGATCGAATACCAGAACGCCTATCCCGACGTCAGCATCGAGCTGTCGCTCGACAACAATGTCCATGATCTCGTCGGCGAGGGGTTCGAGCTCGGCATCCACATCGGCCCGCTCTCAGACAGCAGCCTCGTCGCCCGACCGCTCACGCCTTATCGGCGCATCCTCGCTGCCGCGCCAGCCTATCTTGCCCGCCATGGCCGACCGGCGGCGCCGGAGGATCTGACGACCCATCTCTGCCTCGGCCACTCCTATTGGCGTATGTCGGATCTCTGGCACCTGGTCGGGCCGGGCGGCGAAGTGCGCGACGTGCCGATCTCCGGAAAGTTCTCCACGAACCAGGGCGCGGCGCTGCGCATGGCAGCGCTCAGCGGTGCGGGAATCGTGCTTCAGCCGGAACTGCTGCTCGCCGCCGACATCGCCGAAGGCCGGCTCGAGCATGTACTGCCGGAATGGTCCTACAGGCCTGTGCCGATGTTCCTCATCTACGCCCCGAACCGGCGCCCGACAGCGATGCTGCGGACGGTGATCGATTTCCTGGTGGAACGGTTTGCTAAGCAGATCGACGTGACATAGCGACGGGCATGTCGGCACATCGTCCGCCTGGTGACTCTTCTCACCGGATCAAAGCCCGTGATAAAAGCGCTCATGGGCATTAGGAACTATTTGATCGAAGGCAGTTCGGGCACTGGAAAAACGTCTGTCGCTTCCGAACTGGAGCGGCGGGGCTACAATGTTGTCCATGGCGACCGCGTCCTGGCATATGTGGGCGACCCCGAGATAGGCCGTGCACTCGCAGGACCGCCCGATGGCGCCGACCGCATTGCCTGGGGATATGCGCATTGGATCTGGCCTGCCGAAAGGGTCCGGGCCATTGCTGCCGACACCACCCACCCTGTCACTTTCTTCTGTGGCGGCTCGCGCAATTTCCACAAATTCCTGCACCTGTTCGACAAGGTTTTCGTTCTCGACATCGACGTCGAGACTTTGAACCGGCGATTGGATGGGCGCCCCGATGAGCCGGGCTTCGAGCCGGCCGAGCGGGCTCTGGTGCTCCGTTACCATAAGACCCGGGAGCATCTTCCCGTCGGTATCAATATCGACACGGCGGGTAGCATTACAGGTGTCGTCGACGATATCCTCGCTCAACTCACCTGAGGTCCTAAGCTGCATCGGATGCGAAGCGCTCGATCACTGTTGTAGGCCGGCGCTAGATTATCTTTCGCTGCCGCCGCCGCGGTTCATGACCTCGAATGATCGATCCACGGCAGGAAAGCTCGGGACGCTTGCGCTTTCGATGCGAGCGCGTTATACACTGAACCATATGGTTCAGTATTTAGATCCTCCCCTCGATCTCTCGTTCGCGGCGCTGTCCGATGCGACCCGCCGCGGGATCATCGATCAGCTTGGGCGAGGCGACGCGTCGATCACCAGTCTCGCGGATAAGTTCCAGATGACGCTGACCGGCATGAAGAAGCACGTCCAGGTTCTCGAGCGGGCGGGGCTCGTCGTCACGCAGAAGGTCGGACGGGTGAGGACCTGCAAGCTTGGGAAACGCGGCCTCAAGGCGGAGGCCGAGTGGATCGAGGCGCATCGCCAGCTCTTCGAGGCCCGCTTCGAAGCATTGGATGAAATCATCAACGAAATAAAACAGGAGGGAAGCGATGACTGAGCAGGTTGAAAGGGCAGGTAGCGCGCAGATCCGCACGTCGGTCGAGCGCAGAGGGGATCGCGAACTCGTGATAACCAGGATATTCGATGCGCCGCCGAGCACGGTTTACAGGGCGTGGAGCCAGCCCGAGCTGTTCCAGCGCTGGTGGGTGCCGAAATCGGTACCCGGGATTTCGCTGGTATCGTGCGACATGGACGTCCGCACCGGCGGCAAATATCGGCTGGAATTCGGCGCCGGTGGTTCGGACACCATGGCCTTCTATGGCAAGTATCTCGAGGTGGTGCCGAACGAGCGCATCGTCTGGACCAACGACGAGGGCGAAGAGGGCGCGATCACGACGGTGACCTTCGAGGACCAAGGCGGGAAGACGCTTGTGATTTTCCAGGAAGTCTATCCGTCCAGGGAGGCGCTTGAGGAAGCACTCCAGGGCTCGGCTGTCGCATTGCCGGAGCAGTTGGAACAGCTCGACGAATTGCTTCCCAGCCTGACCGAGTAGCGGACGGCCTTCAGACCGCCTTTGCCGCCATCCACGCAGGTTTGGAACGCAACTCGTCCTGTTTCATTACCGTGGAGGCGGTAAGAAAGGGGAGTTACAATGCTGATCCAGGGAATCTACGCCGCGCTCGCAACTGCAGACATGGATAAGGCGGAGAAGTTTTACACTCAGCTGTTCGAGCGGGAGCCCGATGATCGCCCCATGGAGGCGTTGATCCAATGGCGAAATGTCGCCGGAGCGAACATTCAAATCTTCCTCGACAAGGAGAATGCCGGCTTCGGCAGGCTGACGATTGTGGTGCCGAAAATGGATGAAGCCTGCGGAGCGCTCGAAGAGATTGGCGTGACGCTCACAGGTGAATCCGAGGGCGACTACGGAAGGATCGCCCAGATCGCGGATCCGGACGGCAATCGCATCACCCTTGCGGAGCCGCCCTCTCGGCCGTTCGATACGCGGCGAAGATAGGGCCGCGGCTTGACCCTCTGGTTTGCCCGTGCCTAAGCTTGGGCATGGGCGAGCCGGAAATTCCTCTCACAGGCGGCGCAGATTCCAATGTTGTCCGGGTCGGCGGCACGGTTCGGCGCGGTGGCCGCGCATGGTCTTCCGCCGTCCTCGACCTGCTTCGCCACATTGAACGGCAAGGATTCGAGGGGGCTCCCCGTGCGCTCGGCTTCGATGATCAGGGACGCGAATGTCTCACTTACATTGAAGGTGAAGTCGGCTTGGGCAAAGGCTTCATCCCTGATCAACTTGGCCGCTTCGACGTCCGGCTTCCCGACTACGTCTGGAGCGACCGAGCCCTTGCCGAATTAGGGAAATTGCTGCGATCCTACCACGATGCTGCAGCAAGCTTCCCCTGGAATGAGCGCAACTGGCGTCTTCAACCTCGGGAACCCGTCGAAACGATCTGTCACAATGATCTGTCACCGTGGAATACCGTCTTCCAAGCTGGCCTCCCTGTCGCGTTCATCGATTGGGATGCTGCAGCACCAGGACCACGCTCCTGGGACCTCGGCTTCATTGCGTGGCGTTGGGTGCCATTTTGGCGAGACGACAAATGCGAAGCGCATGGTTTGCCGAAAGGCATCCGCGAGAAAGCGCGGCGCTTCCAGCTGTTCCTCGACGCCTATGGGATAGAGCCGGAGGTTGAGATCATGCGGGCAGCCATCGAAAGGGTGCGGCAGATGCAGCAACACATGCGCAATCTCGCTGCCTCAGGCTCTGCATGGGAAATCGAATTGGAACGCCGTGGCGTCCTTGACGAAGGCGCGCTCGAAGTGGCCTGGATGGAACAACACGCACGGGAATTGGTACAGCGACTTGGTGCGTCGTCATAGCCTCTGGATCATATGGCGCGGGGGAGGCGACAGCTGGATTGAGACCCTGGGATTTCTTGCAGCCACCATGGTTCGCCCAAGTCACTGGCCCATCCGATGGTTGCTTCCGGCTCTTCTCAGAGCCGCCGGTTAGAGCTTCGCATCCGTGCACTGCGCCTGCGCCGGCAAGGGAACCTTTGGCGGGAGCGAAGTGTTGTGCTCGGCATGATTGCGGGAGGCATGACCGATGTACATCATTGTTGGCGGGACGGGGCGCGTCGGCTCCGCAGTGGCGAAGACGCTGCTCGACCAGGGCGAAGCTGTCACCATCGTCGCGCGAAACCCTGAGAAGGCGGACGCATGGCGACAGCGGGGCGCAGAAGTCGCGCTCGCCGACGTCCACGACGTCACCTCGCTGCGGACGGTGTTCCGCCGCGGGAAGCGGGCCTTCCTGCTGAACCCCAACGCTGACATCGCGAGCGATACGGATCGGGAGGAACGCGAGACCGTGCGCTGCCTGCTGGAGGCGATCGAAGGGTCTGGACTGGAGAAGGTGGTGGCGCAATCAACGATGGGCGCGCAGCCGGGCGAGCAATGCGGCGATCTCAATGTCCTTTATGAACTGGAGACGGGGCTGCGAAGCCAGCCGATCCCCGCCAGTATCATCCGCGCAGCCTATTACTACAGCAACTGGGACACGATGGTGGGGCCTGTCACGAAGGACGGCGTGCTATCGACCATGCTCCCGGCCGATCTCAAGCTCCCGATGGTCGCGCCGGAGGATCTCGGAAAGGTGGCCGCGCGGCTCCTGCACGAGCCGATCGACCGGATCGGCATATACCCCGTCGAAGGGCCGGAACGTTACTCTCCCAATGACGTTGCCGCAGCCTTCGCCGCCGCCATCGGACGGACAGTTCGCGTCGAGGTGATCCCGCGCGAAACCTGGGAAGACGCATACCGCAATTTGGGCTTCTCCGACGCGGCAGCCCACTCATACGCCAGGATGACGGCGCGCACCGTCGATGGCCCCGAATATCCCGAGGGTTCAATTCGCGGATCGATCTCGCTCCAGACATACATAGATGGGCTCGTTCGGGACTCGTGCTGACGCGCCTTCGTATGGGACTTGTGCCGGGGCAGGCGCCTCGTCTTCAGGTGGCGACCTCCATGGGATCGCTGAAGCCGCCACGGCGTTTTCATCAACCGCGTTCGACCAGTTTGCGGATAGCGGTCTCAAAGGTCGTTGTGCCCTTGCGCGATCGGGCCTCGCCGCCTTCGAACTCGATCCAGCCTTCGTTGAAGCCGTCAAGCATGCGCATACGGGGTCGGGGGTTCTGCATGCCCTGGCTCAAAAACAGCGCTTCCCATGTCTCCCTTGCAACCGGCTCGGCACGGACCGACTTGCCGAGCACGGTAGAGAAGGTGTCCGCCATTTGCAGCGGCGTGATGCGGAAAGGACCCTCAAGCTCGACGATGCGTTTACCGGTCCAGTCCTCCTGCAGCATTTCAGCCGCAGTGGCGCCGACATCGCGCACGGAAACCATTGGCACGGGTTTGGTGACCGGCTGCAGGAAGCTTGGCATGATGCCGCTCTCCCTTGCCGGCGCGATGTCCCAGGCTGAATTCTCCATGAACCAGCAGGCGCGCAGGAACGCTACCGGCATCGGAAGTGTCGAAATTGCCTGCTCGAAGAGGCCGAGTTGGCTGAGCAGATTCTCCTGCTTTGCCTGAGCGCCGATTGTCGATAGGCAGACCACCTTCTTCGGTGACGACTTTGTGAGCGCCGTCTTCAGCGCCTCGATGATTGCCTTTACCTCCGGGAAACCCGGCGCGGGATCGAAGCTTGGCGGCAGAAGCAGGAAGACGCCCTCGGCGCCTTCGAAGGCGAGGGCAAGGGACGACGCGTCCGTTATTTGGGCAATGGCGATTTCCGCTCCGCGATCCCGCCAGGCGCCTGCTTTTTCCGCATTGCGCAGGACTGCACGGACAGGCAGTCCCTGATCCATCAATTTCGCGCCGACCACGGCGCCAACCTGACCTGTTATTCCAGTCACGGCAAACATTCTCGGACTCCTTTTGGCAGCGGCTTGCGCCGCGATGAAAGAAAAGATGCGCCAAAGTCGCTTTTGACTGAATTGCCCTTTTGTCAGATAATTCATGACAAAATATCAGGAATTGGATGATGTTCGACGGACGATTGCTGAATGGGGTCAGCGTGCTGGCCGCCGTCGTTGAGAGCGGCAGTTTTGCCCGGGCCGGCGAGGCGCTGGGGCTGACAGCTTCCGGAGTCAGCCGGGCGGTGGCGCGACTTGAGAGCCGCATCGGCGTGCGCCTGCTCGAGCGGACGACCCGTTCCCTGAGGCTCACCGATGACGGTATGCGTTTCTACGAGCAGGTCGTGCCGCTACTTGGCGGCATCGAAGAAGCCGCTGCCTATGCGGCCGGAACGACGCAGACGGTGCGTGGGAGGCTGCGGATCAATGTCGATCCGTATTTTTCGCGGCTGATCCTCGCGCCGAAGCTAGGCACCTTTCTCGACCGCTATCCCGATCTTCAGCTCGAGCTGGTGACAAGGAACGAGATCGGCGATCTTGTCGCCGACGGCATGGATGTGGCGGTGCGCTTCGGCGAAATCCCGGCGAAGAGCTCGCTGATTGCCCGGCAGCTGTTTCGCACGAGGGTGATCACGGTTGCCGCGCCGTCCTATCTTGCACGGCACGGCACGCCGAAGCTGCCTGCAGACCTGACCGATCATACCTGCATCCAGTATCAGGACCCTTTGACGGGCAGGCCTTTCGAATGGGAGTTGCGACGCGGAAAGAAGGTCGTGCCGATCCAAACGCATGGGCGCATCCTCGTCAATGATGCCGGTACGGCCCTTGCTACCTGTCTCGCCGGGATCGGCATTGCCCAGGTCTTCTCGCTCGGCATGAAGCCCTATCTCGATTGCGGCCAGCTGGTCGATCTCTATCCGGATTGGCCCGATGAGACCTTTCCGTTGCACTGCTTCTACACCTCTCGCCATCACGTACCGGCCAAGGTCCGAGCCTTTATTGATTTCTGCGTCGAAATCGTCGGCTAGATGCCGCTGCGGAGATCGGCTCGGAGTCTTTTGCCACCAGCATCTTCGGACGGATTCAGCGGCCGCAAAAGCGCGGCATAAGTCGCATCGCACTTGCCGACGGCGTGGGCTGGCCTCAGGCGACGGACCAGCCACCATCCACCAGCAGGTTCGCGCCGGTGATCAGGCTCGCCGCCGGCGATGCTAGGAACACGACGGCGCCCACCACGTCATCGGTTTCACCGATCCGGCCGAGGGGAATGTGATCGAGCGTCGCTTGGCGATTGGCGGGGTCGGATAGAAAGGGTGCCGTCCCATCCGTGTGGATGAAGGTCGGCGATACGGTGTTGACGGTGATATTGTAGCGTGCCCATTCGGCTGCAAGGCAGCGCGAGAGGTGATTGATGGCCGCCTTGCTCATGCAATAGATTGCCTCGCCGCGGAGCGCCACGGTGCCGGCCTGTGAGCTGATGCTGATGATCCGGCCGCCATTCTGCTTGATCATCTGACGACCGACGGCCTGCGTCATCAGGAAGGTGCCCTTGATGTTGACATCGAGGATCTCGTCGAGGTCCTTCTCCTCGACGAGTTCGGCGAGATTGCCTGGAGCCACGCCGACATTGTTGACGAGGACATCGATCCGGCCAAATGCCGTCAGCGCCGCGTCGATGGCTTGTGCGATATGGGCCTTGTTGGGAAGGTCCAGTTCAACGGCGAGGGCTTTTCGCCCCGCACCCTCGATTTCCGCGACCAGCTCCGCCGCCACTGCGACATTGCGAACTCCCAAAACAATATCGGAGCCTGCCGCGGCACAGGCAAGCGCGCAAGCCCGGCCGATACCGCGGCTCGCTCCTGTTACCAAAGTCACTTTGCCCTCAAGGCTGAAGTCCGGCGCATGCCTCTGCATAATGGTTCCTCCCTTGATGAAATCAATTTATGCCAGGGTCGGCGCGGATGCCAGATGCTCTGCGCATGTGCAGCGGCATCCCCGCCGGACTGTAGCGCCAGGATTCAAGAGAGCCTCATCCTGAGGAGCCCCGCAGGGCCTCGAAGGACGAGGCGGGCGCTCAGGCGTTGAGACATGCAAGAAGCAGCGTTGCAGCATTCGGTAGCTAACGCCACTATCGGTTCTCGAGGTCAATCCAACCCGTCAATTCAGGCCGGCACGGGTAAGTCCTTCGATCAGACGCGCCCGATCCTCGGCGCGGACGAAAGAAGATGTTGCTCCGACCGCGTCCCGTGAGATGTCAGGAACTAGCGATTTAAGCCGTTCGAGCAAGTCCGTGGCAGCCTCCCGGTTGTCGAGAAGTCCGGCACAGGCCGTGCCAATGATCAGTGGAACCGCATGGCCGGACCGCAATCGATGCGCCTCCCGTGCGTAACTCAATCCAAGTTCGTAATTCGCGCCCTGGAAATGAGCCATGGCGTAGTAAAACTGAAAGTCGCCGAGAAAAGCCTCGCGCGGGCTCAGTCTGAGGGCGTAGTCGATGCAAGGAATGGCGTCCGCCGCGCGGCCCCCGTTGGCATGCGCAAGTCCCAACTGGCCGTGTGCAAACGCGGAGTTGGGGTTGATCGCGACAGCCTGGCTGATCGCTGCCACCGCCAGGACATTGTCGCGCGTCGCAAAGGCTATCATCGCCTGCGCAAGGTAAGTCCACGGTTCCTTATCGTCCGCGGCAATGGCTTGTTGGACGACATCCCTGGCAAGGGCCAAGGCATATCCCATGTCCTCCCACCCCTGGAACGCGCGCCACGTGGTAATCCAACCTTTCATGGCGAGCGCCTGAGCATAGCCGGGGGCAAGTTCGATTGCCCGATCGAGCAGCGGGAGCATCTTCCTGCTGCTCTCCTCAGACAGTTGGGAACACAGGAACACCGCCCGCACGACACATTCCCAGGCATCAAGGCCATGATGCGGCTTTGGGCTTTCGCGAGCATGCTCCGCCGCCAGGAGTTCCGGGCCGATGCGGCCGACGACGCTTGCGGTGATTTCGTCCTGAATGGCGAAGATCTCGCCGAGGTCGCCGTCGTACCTCTCGGCCCAGAGATGGACGTCGGAGGCCGCATCGATGAGCTGCGCGGTCACCCTCATCCGGCTGCCGGACTTGCGGACACTCCCCTCGAGAACATAGCGGACCCCGAGTTCGCGCCCGATGGCGCGCACATCCACGGGCTTTCCCTTGTAGGTGAACATCGTGTTGCGGGCGATCACGAAGAAGCCCTTGAGCTTGGATAGCGCGGTGGTGATGTCCTCGGTCAGCCCATCGCTGAAGAAGTCCTGCTCCGGCTCGGCGCTCAGGGCATTGAACGGCAGCACGGCAATGGATGGCCGCTCCGGAAGTGCAGACCTCAACGATGCCGTTCCGGCGGCCGTCCTTTCCTGAAGGGGGCGGTACAGTCGCACCGGCCTTTCCATATTCTTCAGCGCGCGCTCGCCGAGGTTTTCGAAGTCGCAGTCAAGCTTGCCCTGGAGGTGATCGTAGGCCGTGCCGGAAATGCAAATGCCCCCCGGATCCGCCAAGGTCTGGAGGCGGGCCGCGATGTTAACGCCATCGCCGTAGAGATCCCCATCGAGCTCGTGGATCACATCACCCAGATTGACTCCGATCCGGAAGACGATGCGTCGCTCCGTCGGGATATCCGCTTGGTTCTCGGCAACCCCCTTCTGGATGGCGACAGCGCACGCGACGGCATCGACGACCGAGCCGAACTCCACGAGCGCACCGTCGCCCATCAGCTTGACGATACGGCCCTGATGCTCAGCCAGCAGCGGATCGATCACCTCCCGGCGCAGAATCTTGAGGGCCGAAAACGTCCCAGTCTCGTCATGTTCGACGAGGCGGGAATAGCCGACGACGTCAGCGGCCAGGATCGCGGCCAGCCGCCGTTCTGCTCTTGCGGTTGCCATGGCTGTCTCCCCTCAGGAGATGCGCCGAATGAAGTCCAGGCGATTGACGCAACATGCACCATCCGGCTGCCCGACACCGCGACCGTGCCGGTTCATGATACCACTGAGACCGTCATATGGCGACGCTTCATAAGGGTGCCGCCTCCAACAGAACAGGAGCCGCGAAGCGGTCAACGCAAATAGAGTCCGATCCCCGGGCGTGCAAGTCTACTCACGTCTTAGCCCGAATTAACTAAGAAGATCACACAATTAGTAAGTTGATCTGTCGCCGCTCTGATTATAGTCTCTCTATCTTATGGGAAGGCATAAATCCTCCTCCGACTGCAGAGATCAGCCGGAAATGGAGGTTTTTGCTATGGGCAAAACGTTCTCACGTGTCAGATGGATTGCGTATCGCGCGTTGAAGCCGATAGCCGACCTCCAATGAGGAGAATCCTAACATCCGATTCAGCTCCCGCCGCGAGGCGGAGGAATCGTCGTCCGTTGGCGACCAACGCCAGGGGAGCCAACATATCTCAAAAGAACGCTCTGGCGCATGCCTGATGTTAGTGAACCCCGATCAAGGAGCATGTACCATGTCCAGACTTACGCTTTCGGTTTTCACCGCCCTCGCACTTCTGCTCGGTGGGCTTCAGTCGACGTTTGCTGCCAACAGCAATTCACGGGACGAGACCACAACCATGGGCGAAAGCGGCAAGACGCCGCCGAACGACAATGCAGGAAGCAGCAGCGGCACCAAGGACACCTCAACAAACAAGGGCAACCCGGAGAACTTCAACTGCAACGACTGCGGTTCGAGCGGGCCCGGCAACAAATGAGGCTAATCCGGACGGCATCGCGTTTGGACAAACGTGGCAAAGCCAATCCATTGGATGGCTAACTCTGCCGCACAGATTTTCGTCATGCGAAAGGCGTGGCGAGGGCATACTCAAGGTGCCTCCGGGGGGTTCCGCAGATTTGCCAGGCGAATCTGCGGGCCGCCTGATCGACCGGCCGGCTTGGCCGTAGGCGTGACTGCGGCGCGCTCTGGCCGGTCGACCCTCCGAGCCGTTTTGAAGAGTTTCGAACCGCCAATCACCGCCGCGCCGGCGGCTTGGTGGCGGCGCGCCGCTGCAGTGCAAAACGCGCGGCCGAGCAGTTGACGTCGGGAACGAGATCGTACGTCTGCTGGTAGAGGCTCTGCGCCAGTGTGTTGTTGCCGCGGTTTTCCGAGGCAAGGGCGGCGAGCGCCGTGCGCTTGTAGGCCTCGACGATCGGCTCCGCCGCTTTTGCCAGCGCCGCGTCGTCGGCGGGGTCGGTTGCCAGCGCAAGCGCGGCATAGGTGACATCGCCATCCCGGCCGACGCGGCCGCCGACGGCGCCGTTGAAAGTCTGCTCGGAAACCTGGCGCAGGCGCCTGGCGTTCTTGATGCATGTCGGGATGCGGGCAGCTTCGGCATTGATGCGCTCGGCCGTCGGGCCGGCCTCCGTGCTGCCGCCGCCGGAGAGGATGACGTAGCCGATGATCCCGACGACGGCGAGGTAGACGAGGCCTATGGCGGCGAGGAAGGCCGGCTGTTTGAAAAGCGGCTTTTTCGGCTTGCCGTCGTCTGCCTTGGCAGCCTCCTTTTTCGGCGCCTCCTTGGCCGGCGCCTTCTCCAGAAACTGGAATTCGACATCCTTGCCGAGACGGAAACTGTCGCCTGTTTTGAGCGAGGCGGTCTGCAGCAGCGCCTCACCGCGCAGCATGATCGGGTTCAGCCCCATGCGGCGGATGATGAAGCCGCCGTCGCTCTGCTTTTCGATGCGGGCGTGGATCGGCGCCAGGAACGGATCATCGACGACGATATCGGCATTGGCTGCCCGGCCGATCGACATTTCCGCCCGGTCGAGCACATGGCTGCGGCTCTGGCCGCCGGGGCCGGTTTGCAGAAGGCTCGGTTTGTTGCCGCGAAAAAAGGAAAAGACCATGATCAGAACATCCCACTCGACATCATCTCGACGATAGCAGGCGCCAGCACCAGAAGCAGGATCGACACGACGATCAACATCGCCGGCATGACAATCTTGGCCTTCAGCTTCTCACTGGCCCTGTCGGCCTTTTCCCAGCGGCGGAAGCGCAGGTCGCGCGCATGTTCGCGCAAAAGCTCGACGCGGTTGCTGCCCTCGACCTCGCCCTGGATGACGGCGCGGATGACGCGCACCACCTCCTCGGCCGTCATGCGCGCCTCCAGGCGCTGCAGCGCCTCGATCATGCCGGTGCCGAGCGCCACGTCCTTCAGCGTCTGCTCGATCTCCTCGGTCATCACGGTGCCCGGTGCTGCCTCGGCATAGAGCCGCAGGCTTTCCGGCAGGGTCGCCTGCGCCTGCTGAGTCATGACGACGAGATCGAGGAAATAGGGAAATTCGCGCGAGATGCGTTCCTTGCGGTCCTGCATCTTGTCGTCGGCGACGACCCAGAAGTAGATGGCGGGGATGAAGCCGAGGATCAGGCCGGCGGCTAGCCCGCCGATGACGCTGCCGCTCGCAATGCCGAACAGCATACCGAGCAGGATGAAGCCGAAGAGGCTGAGGACGACGAGAAGGGCGATATATTCACGCCCCGTCACGCCGCCGAAGGGCCGGCCGCCATAGATCAGCTTCTTTTCGAGCTGCGCACCGAAATCGGCCAGAAGCGGCTCGAACTGCCTCAGCACGAATTCGACCGGCGTGCGCATGCCGATGCTGTCGACGATATTCGGAGGCGGCCCGTCGCCACCGGCCGACCGCCGCACCACCTTGATGCTGCCGAGGAGATCGCCGATCCACCAGACGATGAGCGCCGCAGTGACGCCGGCAAGGACGATGATGATCGGGGCAAGGGGGAGTTCCGACATCATACCGACACCTTCATCATCGAGCGCATCCAGAAGAACCCGGTGGCATAGAGAATGGCGCCGACGATCGCGATGACGATGCCGATGGCGTTGCCGAACACCTTGTCGATCAGCTCCGGCTGGCCGAAGAAGATCATCAGGATCATGAACAGCGCGCCGCCATTGACGACGCGGAAGTTCATCCGCGCCTGTGACGACGAGGTGCTGATCTTCTGGTCGAGCTTCCAGATCTCCTTGAAGGATTTCGACATTTCCGTCAGCGGCTCGGATATGTCGCCGCCTTGGCGGGCAAACAGGCCGAGGGCGGCGTCAACCATCTTGAAATGCAGGCTCGGCACCGTGCGGCCGTGGCGGTCGAGCGCTTCGACCAGTCCGATGCCGAGCTTCTGTTCGCGGGCGATGCGCTCGAATTCGCGCGAGGCCGGCATCTGGCCGGTGTCGGCGACCGCATTGACGGCGACAGCGAGCGGCTTGCCGGTGCGCACCGCCGAAACGATCTGGTCGACGGCATAGGGAAGCTGCGATTCGATCTGCAGCCAGCGGCGCCGCAGGAAATAACGGATCGTCGCCTTGGGCAGGAAGAAGGCGACGGGAATGGCAACGACGATGCCGAAGATCGGCCCGAAGATCAGCGAGATCAGAGCGAAGACGATGATGGCGGTGATGGTATAGGCGAGGATCATCGTATAGGGCGGCACGGCGTCGCGGCCGAAGACCTGGGCCGCTTCGCTGGCGAGCGCGATATCGCGTTCGGTGGCGCGAAGCAGCGGCGCCGGCCATTGCATCGGCGCGCCCCAGACGAGCAGCCCCGCCGTCACTGCGCCGAGGGCGATCGTCACGATCTGCAGAAGGCTGATGTCCATGGTTCCACCCTCAAACGAACATATCGAGGTTCTTGATCTCGCCGTCTTCGCCGAAGGCGACGAGTTCGGCGACGAAGCTCGGCAGATAGCCGGTGAAGGCATGCACCGCCTGGCCGCCGGCGCGGCCGACGAGATTGAAGATCGGCTCGACGATGATGAGGCCGGTATCCGGATCGATGCCGATCACCTCGGATATTTCGGTGACGGCGCGCCGGCCGCTTTCCAGGCGGTTGAGCTGCACGACGAGCTCGACGGCGGCGACGATCTGCTGGCGGATCGCCGTCACCGGCAGCGAGCTCTGGCCCTGCAGCACCATCACCTCAAGGCGGGTCATCATGTCCTGCGGCGTGTTGGCATGCGCCGTCGTCATCGAGCCGGCATGGCCGGTGTTCATCGCCTGCAGCATGTCGATCGCCTCGGCGCCGCGGCACTCGCCGACGATGATGCGGTCGGGGCGCATGCGCAACGCATTGCGCACGAGGTCGCGGATGGTGACGCTGGTTTCGCTCTCCGCCGTCTTCGGCCGCGATTGCAGGTAGACAACGTGAATGCCGTCGAGCTGCAGTTCGGACGTGTCCTCGACGGCAACGACGCGCTCGCCGACCGGAATGAATTGCGACAGGCTGTTCAGCAGCGTCGTCTTGCCGGAGCCGGTGCCGCCTGAGACGACGATATTCTTGCGAGCGCGCACCGCCGCCTCGAGGAAGGCGCGCATCGGTTCACTGAGGGCGCCGGCGGCCACCAGCTTGCTGATATCGAGCCGCGACTTGCCGCCGAACTTGCGGATGGTGAGGCAGGCGCCCTTGACGGCGAGCGGCGGGATGACGGCGTTGACGCGCGAACCGTCCGGCATGCGGAAGTCGGCCATTGCCTCGCTCTCGTTGATAGAGCGGTTGGAATCGACGGCGATGCGCTCGATCACCTTCATCAGCTGCCGCTCATTGGCGAAGGCGAAGGGATAGCGTTCGAGCAGTCCGAATTTCTCGACATAGATCTCGTCGTACCGCGTCACCATGATTTCCGAGATGACGTCGAGATCCATCAGTTCCGAGATCGTGCCCCAGCGATACATCAGCTCCTCGATATTCGAGCGCAGGTGCATATGGGCGATCTCGTAGCGGTCGCCGGCGTTGAACAGCGCCTGCCTGGCCTGGAAGGCGGCGCCGAACTTGGTGTCGAGCTGCGCGAAGTCGGAACGGGTGGATTCGAAGTTGAGCTTCAGCTGCAGCGCCGAGATCAGCGCCTTGCCGACATCGAAGAGCCGGCGGTTGTCCTGCTCTTCGCGTGCGAGGCTTGCCGCATTCGATGCGCCGTCGCGCCGGCCGGTGCGGGCAATGCGTTTTGCCAGCCACCGGTAGACGGCGTTCTTGATGACGAGGATGACGAGATCCTGCGGTGCGGCGTCCAGCGCCTCCTTGATGAACAGGTCGAGGCGCTCGCGGATGCGGCTGCGCGTCTCCTCGCGGCCGAAATCGGAGGATTTCACCAGCCGGTCATATTGCGTGTCTTTTAGCAACCGCTCATGGATCTCCATCTGCAGCGCCAGCACCCGCTCCTGGTCCGGAAACTGCGTCACCGCCTCCGGCGCCGCCGCCGGCTCGACGAGTTCGATCGTGACATTCGGCACCCAGATCGACATGCCGGCCGAGACCGCCACCGGCGTGCCGGCCCGAAGCGGCTGGTCGTCGACCCGGGTCGGGTTGCGGCCATGATGCTGCACCGACCATCCCTGGCCGGACTTGCGCAACACGAATTGCGGCGAGGAGACGTGGCTGCCGCGCAGGCGCACGACGCCGGCGCCGGCGGGAAGCGAAAGCGTGCTGCTTTCGCCGACGAAATAGGTCTCGTTCGCCGAGAGCGGGATCACCTCCCGTCCGCTGCCGTCCTCATAGGAAATCTTCAACAGCATGGCTCAATCCCCGAAACGATCACATGCGCGTCCAGTTGATGCTCGGCAGGTCTTCGACGCTGTTGTCAGTCGGATTGCGCAGCACGAGGTTGAGGCTGCCATTCGCCTGGCCCATGGCGAAGATCAGCATCTCGGCTTCCGACGGCGTCACTTCGACCGTCACGTGATTATAGCTGCTATTGGCCTTGGTGACCGCACCTTCCGGCGTGGTTGCCGCCCCGACGGCGAGCACCTTGACGTTTTGCAGGAAGGTGCGGGTGACGACGCGGGTGCGTGAGCTGATGCCGAGCTTGTAGTCCTGCGCCTGCTTCCGGTAGGCGTTGATGTCGTTCTCGTCGGCGCCCGGATATTGGGTGAGATAATTCTTCAGCATCTGCTCGACCGGCGAGGGCGGCTGGGCCGGAGCCTGGGGCTGCGTGGTTGCGGCGGGCGTCTGGCCGGGTGCGGCCGGTGGCTGCCCAGGGGTTCCCGGCTGCGTCGCGGCGGGCGGCGCCACCGGCTCGACCGGTTCGTCGACCGTGCCGAGAATATCGACATAGCTGCCCGGCTCGACGAAATGGCCGACCGCCTCGGCGGCGTTGACCGGCAGGGTCAGCGCCCGCTTGCCGGGCGCGATCATCGTCGTCAGCCGGCCGCCGTCGGTATCGTCGAAATACTGGAAGAGCAGCACCGAGCCGGCCGGAATGTCGGCCGCCGCCGTCCGGTCCTTCAGCCATTCCTGATAGGCGCTGGCGGCAGGCACGGCGAGCTTGGCGAGCGCCCCGAAGCTTTCCGGCAGCATCACCGGTTCGGCGAGCATGTCGGGGGTGATCGCCTGTCCTCTCGTCACCTTCTTGTCGGGCTGCAGCCGCATGAAGGCATAGGCCACCTGCTCGTTCTTGACGCTCTCTGTCCAGAAGTAGAGGAGAACGCCGGTGATCAGCCCGACGATCACAGCGGCAATGAGCTTCCAGTTCATGGTGTTGTTCCTTCGACGAAGGGTTGCCTGATTTGAATGACCTCAACGGTCCTGCCGTCGGTTCTGCTTCTGGTGTAGAGAACATTGGCTTCGACGCTGCCGCGCCGGCCGTAAAGCGCGGTGACGCCGCCGCGCTCAGCCGGCGGCGTTTCGATGGTGAAGCCGTCGCGGACAAGCAGGTCGGCGCGCTGATCGGACCAGCGCGCGGCGGCGAGCGTGCCCTTCGACACGACCGTGCGCGACATATGGCCTTTGTCATGGTCGCCGATATCGCTCAGCACCTCGACGCCGGCCGACGGGCGCAGCGACATCGGCAGCTTGGCGACATCGGCAGGGGCGGCGAAGGCCGGCAGCGTGGCGGCGACATCGTCGAAGCGGCTCATCAGCACTTCGGTCATCGGCGCATCGGCAGGCCGCCTGATCATGATCGAGACGCCCGGAATCGGCGCTCTCGCCGAAGGATCATTCGGATCCTGCTGTCTCATGTAGTCGAGCGCAGCCTCGCCGTCGCCGTCGAAGAAGCGCACGACAACGGCGAGATCGTCGCGGATGCGGCTCACCTTCGGGACGATCATCATGTTGGCGGCGATGACGGCGGTCAGTTCCTCCCGGTCACTGCTTTTCGGCATGGCCGGCCGCGTATTGGCGGCGAGCACCCGCAGCCACTCGTCGGTAATATCGGCAATGCTGCGATCGCTCTGGTAGGGCGTGAACTCGAGCGGCTGGCCGTTGATGACGAGATCACGCGGCGCCCGTTCCGGCGCCCCGAGGATGCCGGCCAGCATCGAATTCAGCGTCACCCGGATATCCTTGTAGATCTCGGCGCGGCCCGGTGTAGCCATCACGGCGAGGCCGACGACCAGGGCGGTGCCGAGGAGATGAACGGAGATGCGCGACCGCTGTGCCATGTCACTTCGCCCCCGGAAAGACGCCGTCGAAGAGATCGCCGGAATCGCTGGCCACATCGCGGATTTCCCGACGCAGCGTCGGGTCGTAGCCGCGCCGCGTGGTATCGTTGTTGTGCGAGATAAACAGCGTCGAGTCGTCCACCGTGAACGCATCCTTCCAGCGGATGCTGCGGATGGTGTCGAGATCGTCGGAATCCCTGAACTTGTAGACACGGTCGGCGGTCGCGGTGACGAGCTGCGGCTTCTCGTCGGCGAGCTCGCCGACCATATCGCCGAAGTCGCGACCATTGCCTTTGAGGGTTTTCTGCACGTCATCCCAGACAAAGGTCCGCTGAGGATCGCCGTCGCCTTCATGCGAAGGGGTGCGCGAGCAGTTGATCGCGTCTCCCCCAGGCAGGGCCGGCAAGGCCGGGATCGGGAAGACGTTGGAGAAATCAGAGGTGCAATTCAGGCCGCTCGCCTCGGCGAAGGCGGCATTGCGCATGGCGAGCATGGTCGCGACCTTCTTGGTGGAGATCTTGTTGGCGTGAATGACGAAGATCACGATCAGCAGGATAACCGGCGCGGCGAGCACGAATTCGATCGAGGCAAGACCGCGCCGATCGCGGTGCAGCCGCATCATGAACCCGCCGGCCGGAGCGTCACCGGCTTGCTCAGTGTGTGTTGACGGCAGCCCAGGCATTGGCTCCTCCCTGGTCGAAGACGCGTGTCAGGCCGGTGAAACTGTCGGCGGCCGGGCTTTGCTTGATGGTGCCGGAAACAGCGCCGATATCGTCGGCGAGTGTCGCTGGCGCCAGCGAGGCAAGCCAGTCCTGCGTGTAGAGATCGAAGGCCGTGTAATTATGGACCCAGCTCTGCGCGAGCGCATAAGCGGACGGCGTCTTGTCCTTGAACAGACGAACCTGGAGCCTGGCGCGCGGCGCACGCGAAACGATCGCCAGCGTCTGGTAGTCGGTGAGCTGGTCGCCGCCGAAGGGCGTGAAGTTGAAGGGAATGCGTCCCTTCAGCCAGTAGGGCTTCGGAAAGGAGAGAAGCGGGAGACTGACACCGGTCACCGAGATCGCCCCGCCCCCAGGGCCGCAGACCTGGTTCCAGATCATGTCGAACTTGCGGGTGAAGTCGTTCTCGTCCTTGGTCTGTTTGTCGGAATAACGCGGCGGCACGTCGATCGGCAGCTGGAAGGGGTTGGTGATGCCGAAGCCGACGCCGAAGACCTTGTCGGCGATCCAGAAGCTGGCATCGAGCGCCAGTTCCTGCCACCAGCTGAGATCGCCGGCATATTGCTCGACAATCGCCTTGAACGGGACCTTGCTCAGATAGGCCGGCCCAAAGGCTTCGTAGAAGATGTAGAACTCCACCAGCTGATCGTCGATGCCGCTCTCGTGGTTGACCCAGTCGCGGATATGGCTGCCGTCGACGCCGCCTGCCGTCAAAGGACCCTTGCCGTCGGGGAAGCCGCGATTGGCGTATTCGCCGCGCATCAGGAACGGATCCTGTCCCTGGGTGCCATAGGACATGGCAAGGCACATTTCCGTATAGGCGGCGGCTGGATTGACGCCGTCGCGATCCACCGGCAGGTTGCCGCCGGCGCCTTCTCCGGCCTGACCGCAGGATTCGCAGGGCGGATGGAAGACGACGTGATCCGACTTGTTCAAACGAACCAGATGCAAGGCGTCGTTGCCGACCCGCTCAGGAAAGCTTTCGACCAGATAGTCGTTCAGGTCATTCATCGCATCGATAATGTCGCTGCTTTTATTGATCAGACCCAGCGGATCGTATTTGACCTGCGCCGCCACCGTATAGGCGATCGCCTTGGTGGCTTCGGTCGCCCGGAACCCCTGGAATGCCAGGCAAGCGCCGTAGATGATGCCGCCGACGATCGGAACCTTCTGCCAGCCGGGGCAATAGGGCATCGGCGGCAGCGGCGGCAGGAGCGAGGCCGGTCCGAAGCCTTCGGTGAAGGAATATTGGGCGAGTTTCGCCAAAATGGCGGCCGAGCGCAGGGCCAGTTCCGCGGTGGTCAGCTGATAGGCGACCGAGGTCGCCATGACCACGGTGGCCTGCGAGGAGGCGACATTGTTCATCGCCATGATGTTGAGATAACGCGCCTCCCAATCGGCATGGACGAGTGCGGCGGCATCGGCGGTATCCTGGGTGCGCTGCTTGTCGTAGATCATCTGCCCGGTGTTCAGGATCCAGACGATCATCAGCGCCAGCGCAATCGTCATGTAGAGGATGATCGGAGACAGGAAGCCGCGCTGGTCGCGGTGCAGGCGATGGATGAAGGACGGTGTCATAACAGGTTCACCTCCGCCGTCGAAATCGTATAGTAGCGCCCATCCTTCCGCTGGCCGCGGGCAAAGACCCAGCCGGCATATTCGAGCAGCAGGAAGCGCGCTTCGACCTTGGCCGTCACGGGCACATGCGGCGAGCGGTTGATGGCGGCATAGAGCGCCATCGGGGCGCGGTCGACGGTGACCGTAACGTTCTGCGGGTCGAACATGTAGCGCGCCTGGTTGCGCATCGCGCGCCAGTTCTTCGACAGGCCCGAGGCGTCGGCAAGGCTCTTCAGCGCCTCTTCCGGCGCTTGGCAGGCGCCGACGCATTTCAGCTGGTCGTAGGGAGCGGCCGGGATCAGCGCCAGGCGGGCGGCAAGATCGGCCTTGCCCGCTGCAGCGTCGTTATCGCAGGTCTTGGGGCCGATGAAGCTGTGGATGGTGATCGGCAGGGCCGGGCAGAAATAGACGCGGGCGCTGCGCGCCGCCGCATAGGCGGCATAATGGGTGAAGAGGTGGTTCTTCGCCAGGATCGTGAACTGGAAGACCACGAACATGAAGAAGACGAAGATCGGCGTGACCAGCACGAAATCCATCATCGTCGTGCTGCCTGAGATATCGCCGTGAAGCTCCGATATCCGCCGCCGGCGGGCGGAAAGCCGCGGCAGCAGCAGCATCGAGGTTAGCAACAGCATGGCGATCGCGAAGGTGCCGAGAAGTGCGCCATGATCCTCAGGGATCCAGAAGGTCCGCGAGTGCAGGATCGAACTCCAGAAAGCACCGTCGAAAGTGGGGCGTTCGAGTTCCGCGCGCATTGCCGTTACCTCACGAGGGCAAGAGGGGTGAAATCAGGCATGAACAGGCACCAGAGAAGTCCGAGAGCGGCGGCGACGCCGAAACGGATGGTATGATGGGTTTCGCGCGGTTTCAGCACAGAAGCGGCGCTTCGAATGCCGACAGGCAGAAGCAGGGCGAACAGTCCGACGGTTCGCGCCAGCGCGCCCCATTGAACCCGCCGCGCCATGGACAAAACCGCAATCATGCCGCCGATCATCAGCGATGCGAGCATCACGTCGATGGCGGGCCAGAGGCCGAGAACGGCGCCGAGCGCCGCCATCAGCTTGACATCGCCGCCGCCGCAGCTTCCGGCTGCGAAGGCGATAATGAAGATCGTGCCTGCAGCAAGCAGGCCGGCAAAAGCAAGGCCGATCCCTGCCAGACCGCCGCTGATCGCTGCCAGCATGAAGCCGGCAAGCAGGCAGGGATAGGTCACCGCGTTCGGGATGTGACCATGGCGGTGATCGAACACCGCCGCGGTCGTGGCGCAGGCGACGGCAAGAGCCGCCGCCGTTGGCATCTGGGTCAGATCGTAGGTCATATCCATGACACGGATCCGCTTATTGGCCCGGCTCGGGGATCCTCTCGGCGCTGGTAAGGGCCTCGTTCTTCTCGTTGAACCATCCGGCGATCTTGGTGCCGAATGCGAGCAGGATCAGCATGAGTGGAATGACGATGAGGGCGACGGCCAGGACGATCTGGGCCATGTCGCCGCGTTCGTCCCTGTGAAGTGCAATTGCGAGAGTCTTGAGTTTTCCGAACATCTGCGTATTCCTCGTTCCTTGGTTTGTTTCGGATCGAAGACCTTAGTGAAGAAGAAGCAAGCATACGCTATCGATCCGAACCAGCACGTTGCTCGTTCCAATGATTTTTTCTGCTTCTGCTTTTCTTCCCCGGTCGCCAACGCTTGTTGAGCAACATCATTAAGACCCAAGAGTGCGCCCAAGGCCAGCCCTCCGTCAAGCAAACGGAAGGCAGGGTTCCAATTGTCTTGGAGGCGTCGCTTGAAGGAATGCGGTTGACGGTGACGTTTTCACGCTAACCGGCTGATTAAGCGGTAATTTTTTTGGGTGAGGCATCCAGTGAAGCCGTTTTCGCAAATATCGTCAGCTGCTCCATTATTGGCCAATTGTTTCAAGGTGATAGAACAGACGGAAGCAACGCGCCCATAGTGGCGGGCGGGCGAGGGCGCCCCCATGGCATTGCTTGCCGATCTGGATTAAGCTCGTCTTCAATATTGGCTATGGCCAGTCAGTCGTTCCGGAGACAAAACCATGGAAACGATGAGCAGCGTCTTGATACTTGCATTGGTCCTCATTCCACTGATGCTGTTCTTTCCGACTGCGGTTCAGATGATGGTGACGCTGTTCGGCATGAGCTCCGTCCTCGTCGGGATGCCGCTCTGATGAAAGCCGTTTCCGACGACGCTGCCGAACAGGCGACCTTCCAGGTTCTGACCCGGGCGCTGGACAAGCTCCTGGCGCCCATCCGCTTCCTGCTCGAGGATCCGAGCGTTTCCGAAATCCTGATCAACGGAACCTCCGACATCTTCGTCGAACGGCGAGGCAAGCTCGAGCGCGCCGATACGCGCTTCGCCAGCCGCGAGGATCTGGAATCGGCGGCGCGCAGCATCGCGCAATTCTCAGGCAAGCGGCTGACGCCGGAGGAACCGAGCGTCGAAGCCCGTCTGCCGGACGGTTCGCGCGTGCAGATGATCCAGCCGCCGGCCGCCCGAACCGGGCTCTGCATCTCCATCCGCCGCTTCCTGAGAGAACATCGCAGCATTCGCGATCTCGTCACCCAGGGAAGCCTGACGGAGGAGTCGCTGTCCTTGCTGCAGGCGGCGGTCGGGCTGCAGAAGAATGTCATCATCTCCGGCGGCACCGGCACCGGCAAGACGACGATGCTGAACGCGTTGTCGGAAGCCTTCGCCGATCATGAGCGCGTCATCGTCATCGAGGACACCTCGGAGCTGCAGATCCGCAAGGAGCACGTCGTCTATCTCGAAGTCACCAAGCCCGACAGGTTCGGTCGCGGCGGCGCCAGCATTCGCGAGCTGTTCCGCTCTTCCTTGCGAATGCGGCCGGACCGCATCATCGTCGGCGAGTGCCGCGGCGGCGAAGCGCTCGATATGATCCAGGCGATGACGTCGGGCCATAGCGGCAGCCTTTCGACCGTGCATGCCAATACGCCCTATGACGCGCTGCACCGCCTGGAAACCCTGGCGCTGATGTCGGATATCGACATGCCGCTGCGGCCGCTGCGCTCGCAGATCGCTTCCGCCGTCGACGTCGTCGTCCAGATTGCCCGGTTCAAGCGCACCGGGCGGCGACGCGTCATCGAAATTTCCGAGATCAAGGGCCTCAATGATGACGGCCAGTATGTCGTCGAAAGCATCTACAAGCTCGACGGCGGCGGCCATTCCAACGCGGATGGAGAGCTGCGCTGGACAGGCGCCGTGCCGAGCTTCGCCACGGAAGCCTTTGAGGAGCTGGGAAGCAGCCAGGCGGAGCTCCCGAGCTGGATGAAGCCGGTGGCGACCGCTCACCGGCCTGAGTAAAGCGGAGATCGGTCTGGCCGAGCTCGACCACGGTCGCGAGCGACCTCGCCGTTCATCTCCTGGCCTAACCTGCGATCTTCTGCCAGACGGAGACATGTCGATCACTGACCTTTGTGAACGGCTCCTTTTTCCAGCCGCCCCATCGGTCTTTGAGTTTCAGGCCGGCCAGCCGCGCCATAAGGTCGAATTCCGCTGGCCATGCATAACGAAACGGCACCGAGAAGCTTCGGTAGTTCCCGTCCCGCATCCGGATGTGATGGGACGTGAAGTTCTGGCTTACCACGTCAAACTCGTCGACACCCCAATGCGTCTCGCTGCGGTCGAACGCCAGGATCGTCTCGCCGAGCGGAAGCCGCTGAAGCGGCGGGACGCCAACCTCGATCAGGAAGCGCCCGCCAGTTTCAAGATGCGCGGCCGCGTTCTGAAAGCAGGCGACCTGGGCTTCCTGCGACGTCAGATTGTTGATCGTGTTGAAAGCCAGATAAACCAGGGAAAAGCGCCTCTCGACACGGGTTGTCGCCATGTCGCCGATCACGACCGGAATCTCCGCGCCGCCCTCTTTGGCGCGAAGGCGAGACACCATCGCTCGCGACAGCTCGATGCCTTCCACCTCCACCCCTTTCCGCGCAAGAGGCAGCGCCAGGCGCCCGGTCCCGATCGCGAATTCGAGCACGCGCCCGCCGCCTGCGACCTCGGCCAGGAGATCGACCGCCGGATCAACGACCTCCGGGGCCGAGATCCCGTCAGCATCGTCGTAGGAAGCGGCGACCTCATCGTCAAAGAAACCATCGTCGTGCATCTTACTTACCTCTCTGATAGCGGTTGCCTGAGGACCGGGAGTGCCATCACCTTGCCCGCCGCTTCGCGGGCAACGCGTCAATTGGTCCAAGCGATCGAGCCAGCTCGCCAATCTCGTGGCGGGCAACGCCTATGTCTTCCAGATCGCGGTCCGACAGCCACTCTAGTGCCTGTTCCGTTTCGCGCCGTTGCCACCAGCGGAGGAGGGCGGGCGCTGCAAACCGCAAAGCTGCCATCTTCGTCAGAAGGCTGGGAGCAAAACGATCCGAAATTTCAATGTGCCGGAGTTCGAATGTCATGACCTACGTCCAAGTTGTGTTGCGGTGATATCAATCTAGTGAAATGCCGTCCGACGTGTTATCGGTATTCTGTCAAATTATGTGTGTGAGACGCCATGATTGCCTGCGACAACCTGACCAATGTTCATCTACCGGAAGACGCATTTGGAGATTATCCGCACACCGCCGTCGCTCAGGGTGGAGCAGAGCCCGCCGGGCGAACCTATTCTTTCCACGTGCACCACCGCGCTCAGCTTTTCCAGATCGTGCGCGGTTCGCTACGGCTGGAGACGGAGCGGGGCTACTTCATCGTTCCGCCCGAACGTGCTGTGTTCGTGCCGTCAGGCGTCCTCCACGAAGTGACATACCTGCAGGAGACGGAGCGCAGCTTCCTCTTCTTCCGGCCCGACGCGGTCGTGAACCTGCCCTCCGAGGTCTCAGTGATCGGTACGACGCCGCTCCTGCGCGAACTGATCCTGGCCTTCCTGGAAATACCGCGCGCGAATGCCGGCAGTGCCCCTGCCGAACGACTCGTCGCCGTCATTCTCGACCAGCTTCAGACGAGTACGGTCGCGCCGCTGTCGCTTCCCTCGCCGGCATCCGAACGCCTCCGCAGCATCGCTTCGGACATCCGCAACGAACCGGGTGCCGATTGGCCGCTCGATGAACTTGCCTCGCGTGCGGCCATGTCCGCCCGCAGCTTTCAGCGCCATTTCCAATCCGAGACAGGCATGAGTTTCCGCGCCTGGCGTCAGCAGGCGAAACTCCTCAAAGCAGTGGAGTGGCTCGCCGCCGGCCGAAGCGTCGGCGATATCGCCTTCTCGCTCGGCTACTCGGGCCCCAGCGCCTTCATTGCGGTGTTCAGGACTGCCTTCGGTGTCTCCCCCGGACAATATTTCCAGGGAAGCTTTCCGGGCCATGGCGCCGGATTTTCCGCGCGGCCGGCGCAATGACGCGTCCGCTGGCGCAAAACGGCAAAGCCAGAATCATCGCCTGACGGCCCATCGGAGATTGTCTCCAAAGCCGCAACGAAAACGGCTCAGGCCGTCTCCGCCGCCATGGCCCGCCCGCCCGTGGCGCGCGTCATCGCCATACCGCCCAGCAGGTTGCGAAGCTCCGCCGCGGCTCTGTTGGCGATGACGCCGAGCGCCAGGCCGCCTGATATCGCCAGCAGATGAAAGAGCGGAGCCGGTAGCGCGCCGGCGACCTGAGGCATCAGCAGTTCCGGGACGAAGCGGTGCAGCAGGTAGGTCGGAAAGGCCGAGACGGCGATCAGCGTCACCAGGCGCCCCAGCAGCACCGGCAGGGGAATGCGCGGCAGGTAGAGCAGGGCCATGAGAGCTGCGAAGATCGTCAGATATTTGACCGTCGTTCCGATCCAGAGCGTTTCCCAGAAGGCGAGATAACCGAGCACGGCGGCGGCAATGATCGTCAGGATGATACGTTGCGCCGGCCTGCCGGCGAGACCTGCGCACCAGCCGAAAACGGCGAGGTGAAGGCCCCAGTAGAGGGTGAAGATCTGCCGCTGGCCGATGTCGAAGACGTGCGGCAGCGAAAACCGCGCGGTGACCGCGAGCGCCAGCAGCGTCAGCGAGAAGGCGAAGGGTTGCGATCGCGCCAGCCTGCGCACATCAGGCACGGCGAAGACGAGCGTGAAGACGAGAAGCGTCTGCGCATAGGCTTCGATGAACCAGTAGAGATAGGGAAGCATCTCGTGACGCTCCGGCTCGGCATAGCCGAAATTGCCGGTGAGCGTGATCGAGGCCCAGGGAATGGTGCGCCAGGCGAGCCCATAGGCGGCGACGATGAGAAAATAGGGAATGAGGACATTGATCGCCGGCCGCAGCGCATGGCCGAAATAACCGGCGAGGAAATGGCCAGACTGAAAGCGCGCCAGGCTGAAGCCGACGAGAAGCAGCATCACGCCCGATCCGCCGGGAATGGGCCAGAGCATCTCGTGATGGGTGACGACGAGCAGGATGGCGATTGCCCTCAGAACCAGATCGGTCGGCAGCGCCCTGATCTCCCCGCTCCGGCCGGACGCGGCGACCCGCGGGCCGATATCGAGCTCGCAGATCCGCCGCTGCTCCCAGCCTTCCGGCAGCTCGACGCCGAGCCGATCGAGCTCCATCGTCAGCTGCAGGAAGCGCAGGGAATCGCCGCCGAGCGAGACGAAGCTGTCGTTGCGGCTCACTTTGTGGGGGTAGAACACTCCCGCATAAGCATCGAGCACGCTGACCGCCACCGCGCGGCTCGTCTCGCGCGCCGCCAGCATCTGCTCGCTAAGGGCCGCATAGTCGATCTTGCCGGAGGCAAGCCTCGGAAGCTCGCTTCGCACATTGGCGCTAACAAGGTTGGCGGGAAGATGGCTCGCCTCGGTGAGCACCTGGAGCGCCCTGTCGGCGTCACGTGCATCGCTCACAAAGGCCTGCAGTCCTTGATCGTCGCCGACGACGGCGGCCGCGATCCCCGCTTCGGCCAGAACCTGCTCCATGATATCGAAGCCGATCCTGAGCCCCGCGACCTTGGCGAAACGGCTCTTGCGGCTGACGATACGGTAGAAACCGTCCTCGTCGCGCATGGCGATGTCGCCGGTCATCAATGCCGCCACCTCGGCCCCGCGCTGAAGATCGGTGCGGTCGGCGCCGTAGCCCATCATCACATTCGGGCCGGCATAGACGAGCTCTCCGGCAACACCGGCTCGGTCGAGCGGCTGCCCGTCATCGTCGACGAGACTGAGGCTGCCGCCGGGAATGGCGATGCCGATCCGCTCTTCATTATCCGCCAGGCTCTCCGGCGGCACGAAGGCGATGCGGGCGGCGGCCTCGGTCTGGCCATACATGACGAAGAAGCGGCCGCCGTTGGCGCGCATATGGTCGCGGTAGAGGCGGATCAGTTCCGGCGCCAGCCGGCCGCCCGCCACCGTCATGAAGCGCAGCGTCTTCAGCGTCTTCGTGCGGAAGCCGGTTTTTTCCATCAGCTCATAGGAATAGGGCACGCCCGAAAGATTGGTGCAGCCGCTTTCGCCGAGCAGCCTCGCAAAATTCTCGCTGACCACTGAGACGCCCGGGATGAAGATGCTGGCGCCGGCAACCAGATGCGAATGGAGAACGGAGAGGCCGTAGGAATAGTGAAGCGGCAGGACGAGCGCGGTTCGGTCTGCAGCGGTGAGCTCGAGATAGGAAGCGATCGAGCGCGCATTGGCGTCAAGATTGGCATGCGAAAGGCGAACGGCCTTCGCCGGGCCCGAACTGCCCGATGTCATCAGCAGCAGGGCGAGATCCGGATGCAGCGGCGCAGCATTTCTTCCAGGTTGGCTTTCCTCGACGAGCCGCCAGCGGCCATCGGCCGGGCGGTAGGTGAAGTCGGGCTGAAAGGCCGCCAGAAACTCTCGCCACAGCCTGTCGTCGCAGGGCGGCAGCATGGCCACCGCATGGCCGGCGCGCAAGGCACCGAGATAGGCGACGATCGCATGTTCCGAGAGATCGGCCGAAATCGCCACGAGCCGCTTTTCCCCGCCTCCCAGCCGCTCGGCAAAGCGCCGCGTCCGGGCGTTGAGATCGGCATAGGAGAGCGTCCGTCCGTCCGGGAAAACAAGGGCAGGGCGATCGTCGGCGCGAGCGATTTCGGAAAACAGGTTGGCGGGGATCATGCTGACGCTTCGGATTGGCAGAGAACTGGCGCCAGCGCGTATAATCCTTGACTATCGCAGTCAACTAATTTCCGGGTGCATTACCTCGCCCGGCCAACTGTGCCCCTGGCATGCGCCGCGGCGAGCCCTTGCCTATCGCCGCGGCCGTTTCACCGCGGCGGCGAGACCAGCCTTGCAGCATCGGATGGCTTCCGCGTCGATCCCGCGGCAGCCGATGTCCGATCACCAGCGGGAATGGCGCCTGTTGACGTTTCCGTAATCACCCCAAGCGCCTTTGCTTGCCGGGCGGCCCTTTTCTCATAGGATTTCTGCGCCATCTCTTGCCGGGGCAACCAGACAGGGTGCTGTATGGACGAGACAATCGAACAGTTTCTCCATCTTTCCGCACAGACGGAAACGCTGATGGCGGTCTACGATGGCGATGACCGGCTGCGCTATGCCAACAGCGCCTTCCGCTCGGCCTATTTCATCGAGCCGGAGGAAACGCCGCTCTGGCCGGATCTGATGCGGCGCAATTTCGATCTCGGCCGCGGCACCGTTATCCGCACGGATAATTTCGAGGAATGGCTGCGCTCCACCCAGTCGCGCCGCGGCAAGATCGGCTATCGCGCCTTCGAGACGGATCTTTCCGATGGCCGCTGGCTGTGGATGACCGAGGCGGTGCAGAAGAACGGCTGGATGCTCTGCATCGCCAGCGACATCACCCGTCTCAAGGTCCATGGCCGCACTGTCCGGCAGGATCGCGACCAGGCGATCAAGGCCTCCTACACCGACGAACTCACCGGCGTCGCCAACCGCCGCTTCGTCATGGCGCGCGTCGAAGACATGCTTGAAGCCGCCCGTCATGGCAGCAGCGGCTGCCTTGCCGTCTTCGACATCGATAATTTCAAACGCATCAACGACCGGCTCGGCCACCACGCCGGCGATCTCGTGCTGCGCGATTTCGCCCACCGCATCCACCAGAATGTCCGCCGCAGCGATTGTTTCGGCCGGGTCGGCGGCGAAGAATTCCTGCTCGTCATGCCGGCCACCGGCCCGGAAGACGCGCTTGCCATGGTCGAGCGCATGCTGACAGTGATCCGCTTCTCCCGGCCGCTGCCGGACTCTCCCGACTTCAGCTACACCTGCTCCGCTGGGATCGCCGCGTGCGTGCCGACGGACAGCGCGTCGGAGCTTTACCGGCGGGCCGATCAGGCGCTGTATGATGCGAAGATGAGCGGCCGGGATCGGGTAAGGGCGGCGTAGGATAAGATGCCGAGGTCCCGGCCGAGCGGCTCTGGTCGGTGCGCATTCCAGATGCCGCTCTTGAATTGGTCGGGCATCCTCTGCTAGGCGTCATCCTGGCTTTGAAGGCCGGACAAGATCCAGCGGGGACCAGGGAAGTGGCGCCAAAGGCAGTGACGCTGATAGACGTTGCGCGCGCCGCGAACGTGTCGCGCGCGACCGCCGCCCGCGCATTGAACGGTTACGGCTATGTCGGCGGAGACGCGGCAGAGCGTGTGCTGGCAGCGGCCGATCGGCTCGGCTATCGCAGCAATCGCGTGGCGCAGGCCTTGCGGCGAGGGCAGCTGCCGCTCATCGGCTTCATGCCGGGCGACATCCAGAACCCGTTTTTTGCCCGGATCGCCCATGACGCCGATGTCGATCTGCGCGCCTTTCGCCACAACCTTTTGATCGCCAGCAGCGAGGAGGATCCGGAACAGGAGGTGGAACTGCTCGAAAGCCTGAGGTCCCTCAATGTGCGCGGCTTCATTGTCGCTCCGACCTCGGCCGACAACAAGGAGCACCTGGACGGGCTGGTCCGGGACGGAACGCCCCTCGTGCTCATCGATCGCGCCTTGCCGCAGGTTGCCTGTGACAGCGTCACCGTCGACAATGAGGGCGGCGCCCGCGAGGCCGTGAGCTATCTGATCGCCAACGGCCATCGCCGCATCGGCCTCATTCAGGACGATTCCCGCATCACGACTGCCCGCGGCCGTCTCGCCGGCTATATCCAGGCGCTGCAGAGCCATGGCATCGAGGTGGACGAATCGCTGATCATCGTCTCGCGATCGACCGTGGAATATGCAATCGATGCCACCATCCGCCTGTTCAGCCGGCCGTCGCGCCCGACAGCGGTCTTTACCGTCGACAGCCTGATGACGCAAGGGGCGCTTCTCGGGCTGCGCTCGATGGGGCTTGCCGTGCCGCATGCCGTTTCCCTGGTCGGCTTCGACGACTTCAACCTCGCCACGTTCACCGACCCGCAGATCACCGTCGTGGCGCAGCCGATCGCGCAGATCGGCCCGCTTGCGGTGAAGCTGCTGATGCAGCGGATCAACGGCAGCCGTGAGCCGCCGCACAGGGAGCAGTTCCCGACGCGCCTGGTGGTGCGCGGCTCCGTCTCCCGGCCTTCCCGCACGACCGGACGCTGATCTGTCCGCGCCTCTCCTGGTTTGTCCGAGACAGGCTCTTTCCAGCATCAGGTGAAATTTCTGCAAAAAGTGGCTTGCCATGCCGACCGGACCATGCATTAATCCGCGTGTGAGATCGGTCTCTCATCACTCCCGAGGAGAGGCCGGTCTTTCTTTTGATCCACGTGTGAGATCGATATCACATTGAATTGGCGACTGCATGCCGGCGCGCCGCAGTCCGCCGCCTGAAGTGGGGGACGTGTGCGTGCTTACTACCGACAGACAAGGGACCCGAATGTTGAACTTTGACCAAGCCCGCTTCCTGAAGATCCAGACGGGCGCCGTTGCGATTGCTGACTGGATCCGCCCGCTGATGCGCGAACTGCTCGATGCGGGGATCGAGCGGCTTTACTTCATGGGCACCGGCGGCGTGCAGCTCCTGACCTTTCCTGCGATCGAGCTCGCCGCCCGCCATACGACCTTTCCGGTATCGGCCTGCTTCCCGGCCCAGGTTATCCTCGATCCGCCGGCCGGGCTCAACGAAAAGGCGCTGGTGGTGATGCCGTCATTGTCGGGCACGACCAAGGAGAGTGTCGCGCTTCTGCCTTTCCTCAAGGAACGCGGCGTGCGCCTGTTGACGCTCACCGGCCATGCCGACACGCCGCTCGCCCAGCAGGCCGATCACACCTATACCAACTTCGCCGAAGACGACACGTCGTCGGAGTCGTTCTACCTGCAGACCATGATCATCGTCCTGGCGCTGCTGGCCGAAACCGGCAGGATCGCGAATTTCGACGCGATCGTTTCCGAGCTGAAGAGGCTGCCGGGGCTGCTGGCGGAGGCCAAGGCCGCCTATGAAGACGAGGCGGCGAAGCTCGCCCAGTCCATCAAGGACGAGCCTTATCATATCTTCACCGGCGCGGGCTCGGTCTGGCCCGAGGCGCATTATTACGGAATGTGCATCCTGGAAGAAATGCAGTGGATCCGCACGCGGCCCGTTCATGCCGCCGATTTCTTCCACGGCACGCTGGAACTGGTCGAGCCGGGCGTCAGCGTCTTCCTGTTCAAGGGCGAGGATGCGCTGCGGCCGCTCGGCGAGCGGGTCGAGCGCTTCGTCCATCGCTACACCGACAAGGTCTGGATCCTCGATTCCGCATCCGTTGCCCTTCCCGGCATTTCGCCGCAGGTCCGCAGTCTGATCTCGCCGGTGGTTCTCGCCACCCTGCTGGAGCGGCTGAGCGCCCATCTCGAGGTGCTGCGCCAGCACCCGCTGACCACTCGCCGCTACTACAAGCGGGTCGAGTATTGATGCATGCCGCGAGCCTCTTCGCCGCAGCGGCGAAAGAGGCTCGCCGCTTCTGACCGGCGGATGGCGGACGCAAGCACGCCGCGATCTGCCGCACGATCAACAAGCAAAAGGGGAATGAAACATGCAACGGTCCATCCACTCCACTGCGGCGATGATTGCGGCAGTATCGGTCATCTCGATTTACTGGGGAGCCTTCCCGGCAACGGCCTCTGCGGCCGGCGATGCGCCGGTTGCCGATCCGGCCGCCAAGGTCGACTACAGCGGCAAGCTGACGATCCTGACCAAGTTCGGCCTGCAGCTGCTTTCCCCCTATTTCGTCAATGTCGCCAAGGCCTACGAGGCGCAGCATCCCGGCGTGAAGATCGAGCTCATCCAGGAGAACGACGACAGCATCAAGGGCAAGACCAAGACCCTGGTCGCCTCGAATTCGCTGCCGGACATTTATTTCTCCTGGACGGGGACCTGGGGCGAGAACTTCATCCGCGGCAATCGCGCCGTCGATCTGTCCAAGGTCATCGGGCCGGAGACCGAATGGGGCAAGACGCTGAGCCCGGCGGCCGTGAAGGCCTTTTCGTATAACGGCAAATATTTTGGCGTGCCGCTTTATCTCGACGCGAAATTCATGGGCTACAACAAGAAGATGTTCGCCGATCTCGGCATCGAGCCGCCGAAGGATTTCGACGCGCTCTTGAAGGCGTGCGATGCGCTGAAGGATTCGGGGGTCGTTCCGATCGCCATCGGCAACAAGGAATCCTGGCCGCTCGTCCATTATCTCGGGCAATTGCTGGCCTATAACGTGCCGACCGAGACGCTGGAGCGCGATTTCAACCCAAAGACGGCGACCTTCGACCATCCCGGCTATGTCGCGGCGCTCGAGCAGTACCGCTCGCTTCAGGAGCGCTGCGCCGGCGGCGCCCAGGTCAACGGCCTCTCCTACCAGACCGCACTCCAGTCGATGAGCGACAAGAAGGCGGCCATGTACTACCAGGAGATCATCGAGTTCGATCAGGCTGCGACCAAGGAGACGGCCCTGAAGCCGGAGGAGTTCGGCTTTTTCAAGCTGCCGGCGCCGAGCGATGGCAAGGGTTCGGCGACGGCGCTCGAAGGCGCGCCGGAGGGTTACATGGTCAATGCCAAGGCGAAGAACGTTCCCCTGGCGATCGACTTCCTGAAGTTCCTCACCAGCCAGGAAAACGGCAGGACGCTGTCGGCGCCGCCCTATGGCCAGCCGAGCGCGGTGATCGGCGGCGCGGATAAGACCAGGATCAATCCCAATGTCGCCGAAGGCATGGAGGAGATCGCCAAGGCAAGCTACCTCATGCCGTGGCTCGACACGGTCAACCATCCGCGTGTCGCCGCTGCCTGGCTCTCCGGCCTGCAGGCCTTCGCCGGCGGCTCCATGTCGGCGGACGATCTTCTCGCCTCCGTTCGCAAAGCCGCCGCGGCTGCCGCCAGACAATGACGATGGCGAGCGTGACGACAACCCCGACAAGCAACGGTGCCGCCCTCAGCGGCGCCGTCTCCAACCGCAGCAGATGGCTGCGGCACGGCTTGCTGCAGCAGCTGGCGGCGTTGCGCTGGGGCATCGTGGCGCTGATCATCGTCGGCTGGTTCGTCTATTATCCGATCGTCGACAACCTGTTTGTCAGCACGACCACCCAGGACATCTTCACCGGCGAGGTCGCTTACGTCGGGCTCGACAATTACCGCCGGCTGCTGGACGATCCGGTCGTCTGGCGGGCGCTGACCAATAACGGCCTCTATGCCGTGCTCTCCGTCGTCTTCCAGGTCTTCGCCGCCTTCGTGCTTGCCGCCATCATCGAGGGGCTCAGGAGCCGCGCCTGGCGGAATTTCTGGCGGGCCGTCTATTTCATTCCCTCGGCGATTTCCACCACCGTCACCGGTCTGCTCTTCTATTTCATCTACCAGCCCGATATCGGCCTTCTCGACGCCCTGCTGCATCTGCTCGGGCTGCAGAACCTGTCTTACACCTGGCTGGGTGACGAGCGCACGGCGATCTACGCGATCATCGCGATGAGCCAGTGGCAGGGCTTCGGCTATTCGACGCTGCTCTTCACCATCGCCATCCAGAAGATCCCGCGCGAACTCTACGATGCCGCCACCGTCGATGGGGCCGGGCCGCTCCGCCAGCTCTTCTGCATCACCTTTCCGCTCACCCGCGAAATGACCGGCATGATGATCATCGTCACCATTGCCGGCGCCTTCCAGGTTTTCAACGAAGTCATGGTGATGACGGGCGGCGGGCCGAACAATTCGAGCCAGGTGCTGGGGACATGGCTCTACGAGCAGGGCCTCAACCAGAACGACATGGGCTATGCGGCGGCAATCGGCGTGGTCATCTTCCTCGCCACCCTGACGACAGGCCTGCTCCAGCTCTGGTACACCAAGCGGCGGAGGGTTGAGGCATGAGCGCGGTGGTCATTCCTGCGGGCGCGGCGCTGCGCAACCCCTGGCTGGTCATCGGCAAGGGGGTCCTGATGGCGCTGCTGGTGGCGGCGGGCATTCTCGTCGTCTACCCGCTGATCTGGATGGCGCTCGGCGGCTTCAAGTCGAACAGCCAGATCTTCAGCGATCCCTTCGCGCTTCCCGACCGCTGGTCATTCGACAATTACGTCGCGGCCTGGAACCAGGGTGTGCGCAATTTCCTGTTCTCGAGCCTGCTGGTGACGGTCGTTTCCACCATCACCACGGTCTTCATCAGTGCCTGGACCGCCTATGGCCTGACCCGGACGCAGATGTTCGGCAAGCCTGTGATCGTCGGTTTCGTGCTCGGCGGCATGATGCTCAGCCCGACGGTTGCGCTGGTGCCGCTCGTGCAGATGATGCAGAGCCTTGGTCTCTACAATACGCACTGGGCGTTGATCATCCTTTACACGGCCTTCCGCGTGCCCTTCACCACCTTCCTGATCCGCGCCTATATGCTCGATCTGCCGCGCGATCTCGACGAGGCGGCCATGATCGATGGCGCGAGCGAAGGGCAGATCTTCCGCAAGATCATGCTGCCGCTCTGCCGCTCGATCATCGTCTCCTGCATCATCCTGCACATCCTGTTTGCATGGAACGAATATATCTTCGCGATGATCTTCACCAACCAGATCGACGTGCAGACCCTGCCGGTCGGCCTGACCTCGCTGATGGCCAAGCATGGCACCAATTTCGCCGAGGTCTTCGCCGCAATGACCATCTCGGCGCTGCCGATCGTCGTCATCTTCTTCTTCACCCAGCGTTATTTCATCCGCGGCCTCACCGAAGGCATCGGCAAGTGACTTCATGAGGAAACCGGAAGTGCCAAAACTCTCGGCCAGGCAGCTGATCGGCGCCAATCTCAGCTTTCAGCACTCTCCCTTCGAAAAGGTTGCGGAAGTGATCCGCGGCTTCGGCTTTGCCGAAATCGAACCCTGGGGGATCGCGCCTTATCTCCAGCCGGCAGGGGAGGTCGCGTGATGGCGGCGATGCGGCTGATTGCGGTTGGTGACAACTGCCTGGACGTTTACCTCAGCAAGAACAGCATGGCTGTCGGCGGCAATGCGCTGAATGTGGCGGCGCAATGGCATCGGCAAGGCTGCGATGCCCGCTATTTCGGCGTTGTCGGCAGGGATGCCGAGGGCGACGTGATCGCCACCGCGATCAAAGCCGTCGGTCTGCCCGGCGCGGACCTCGAACGGCGCGACGGCGCCACCGCCGTCACCTTGCTCCTGGAAAAAAATGGTGACCGCAGGTTCCTGCTGGAGGATCTCGGGGTCGGGCGCAATTACGTTCCGTCTCCGGAGCGCTATGCAGCGCTGCGGCGGGCCGATTGGGTTCACCTCGGCACCAATTCCAGCGCCGAGCTCATCGAGCGGCTGATCGAAGACCGCATTCGCTTCAGCATTGACGTCTCGACGGTGCACCAGTCCCTGGATCTCAAGGGCGTGCCGCTGGTCTTCGCATCCGGGCCGGATGAGCCGAACGTGCCGGTCGAGCCCGTCATAGGAACTTTGAAGGATCGTGGCGGCGCGAGAATCGTCCTGACCTGCGGCCGGCGCGGCGCCTTCTTTGACGATGGTACAGAGCTCGTCCATGTGCCTGCGCAGGCAATCGATGTCGTCGATACCTGCGGCGCCGGCGACAGTTTCATCGCCACCTTCGTTGTCGCGCATCTTCTGAAAGGCATGGACGCCGGGGCGGCCATGCGCCTCGCGACCGATGCGGCCGCCGGGACCTGCCTGCACGAAGGGGGCTTCCCGCAGAGGCTGGGTGCCATTCCGCCATGGCTCCTGCAGAAATATGCCGCCGAAATCTCTGCCGCGGAGGGCTGACATCATGCGCTACACCTTGAGACCGCCGGTACTGGCGCGTGGCCCGGACCGCTCCTTCTGGCTCCAGGACGCCGGTGCCGCCCCCGCCACCACGCCGCTCGAGGGCGATCAGGCCGCCGATGTCGCGATCGTCGGCGGCGGCTATACCGGCCTGTGGACGGCGCTGCGCCTGAAGGAGCAGGATCCCGGGCTCAAGATCGTCCTGCTCGAGGCGGATTGCTGCGGGGCAGGGGCATCCGGCCGCAATGGCGGCCAGGTCCACTCCTGGTTTGCCGAGATTGATCTCCTCGCCGCCGTGGTGGGAGAGACGGAGGCGCTTTCGCTCTGCCGGGCGACCGCCGATGCGATCGGGGAGCTGGAGGCCCTGCAGGCAAGCGGCGCGATCGACATGGATCTCAGGCTGGACGGATGGCTATGGACGGCAAGCGCCAGGGCCCAGGAAGGCGCATGGCAGAAGGCGCTTGACATGGCGGAGGCCCAGGGCGAAGCGCGCTTCACCCGGCTCGATGCCGGCGAGATTGCCCGCCGCACCGGCTCTCGCGCCTCCTACATGGGCATTGCCGAGATGCGGGCAGGAACGGTGCAGCCGGCAAAGCTCGCCACAGGCCTGCGCCGGCTCGCTCTCGCGCGCCATGTGATCATCCACGAAAAGACGCCCGTCACCGCAATCGAGCCGGGAGCCGTCGCCACCCTGCACACGCCGCAGGGCCGCCTTCGCGCCGGCCGCGTCGTGCTGGCGGCGAATGCCTGGCTTGCATCCATTCCCGAGCTCCTGCGCCACATCTATGTCGTCGAAAGCCAGATCGTCGCCACGCAACCTGTGCCGGATCTGCTTCAGCGCCTGGGGTGGACGGGCGGCGAATCGATCTGCGACGCGCAGGCGCATGTGCTCTATTACCAGCGCACGCCGGAGGGGCGGGTCATCTTCGGCCGCGGCAGCGGCAAGATCGCCTACGGCGATCGGATCGGCTCCTCCTTCAACCGTGGTACGGAAAAGGGGGCCGACAACAGGCGCGAGCTGGACCGGGTCTATCCCGAACTGAGAACAGTGAAGATCGAGCACGACTGGTCGGGGCCGATCGACTGCACCGCAGATCACCTGCCGATCTTCGGCCATCTCACCGGCCAGCCCAATATCTTCTTCGGCATCGGTTTCAACGGCACCGGGATAGCCCAGACCCCCGTCGCCGGCCGCATCCTCGCCAGTCTGGTTCTCGGACGAGACGATCAATGGAGCCGCAGCAGTCTTGTCGGACTTGGCAAGCGCAAGCCGCTGCCGCCGGAGCCGATCCGCTATCTCGGCGCCAGGCTCGTCCGCAAGGCGATCCGCCTTCGCAACGATGCCGAAATCGAGAACCGGCCGGTCAACCCGATCGTCCGCTACATCTCCGAATTGAAGCCCGGCGGCTGATGTGATGCGCCTGCCATTAGGCGGCCGCCGAAAGGGAGCACAGGAGCGGCACGCCCGCCGCTTGAGTTCGCGGCCAGACCTCCGAGATGAGTGTCGGGGGGCAGATCGCCGGCCGACCGCACCGACGCCGGGCTCACGCCCGATTTGAGAACCGAACAAGGATCTACGGCCGCTTCGCGCCCTCATTCCGGCCATTAATGTCCAAAGCCGACGTTCCGCTGGACGTCTGAGCCACCTCCTGTATGGGCGGCGAGCAGCCATTCCGAACGCCGAACCATAGTACCTGCTTTGTCGCGCAGCCGAAACAAGCGAGGCTCTAGAGCCACCTTCTCACGTTACGCGCGTATTCGTCGAAAGCCGGGCCGAACTGGCGGCGCATCTTGGCTTCCTCGAAGGGGATGTGGACCCAATTGGCGGTAGCAAACACCAAGAGGGGGGCGACGAACATAAGAATAGCGCCCGTCGCCACAGCCACACCGAGGCTGAGGACAACGAGGCCCAGATACATCGGATTGCGGGTGAACTGAAAAGGTCCGCCGGTGACCAGCTTGTTGTTGGTTTCCGAGGTGGGATTGACCTGGGTGCCCTCACGTCGGAACAGTATCAAGGCCCAAACTGGAGCAATGAAACTCACCGCGATGAGCCCGATCCCGACGAAGAGGCTATGTACCCAAGGTACGGCGGGCCACCCGAACAAGTAGCTGGCGCCCGCAGTGAAGATCAAGAAGAGAAGGGCCCATATCGGTGGTGGAAGTTTCAACATATTCGTTCACCTCGCGCAGCGCGACCGGCGCTCTGTTGCCGGCACCGGGAGCGACTATAAGGAATATTGCCCCTCAAAGCCATTTGCGGCCGCTATGAGTCGGAAGCGGCCGATCAGCAAAGCGCCTCATATCGGTCGTAAAAGTCGCCATCGCGCTAGCCCTAAAGCCGACATAGCTCCGCAGCGGCGACCTGTCTCCTGCGCGCCAATAGAGGTCAAAAGCCAGATACGGTGGTTACGCGACGGCGAGGTCGTATCCGCTGGTTCAAGTAGTTGTGCCAAGTTGTTCCTTACCCCTGCCGAACTGCCGGGGCGGCCGGCCCATAACACGCTTGAAAGCGGTATTGAAGGAATGCTCCGACGCATATCCGAGCGAAGCCGAAATCTGTGCGATGGACTCCCTTCCTTGAGAGAGTCTCTCTGCTGCCGACATCATGCGTCTCTGCGTGAGATATGACATAGGGGTCTCTCCGACGCGTCTTCGGAAATGATTTGCGAAGCTCGAACGCGACATTCCGGCCTTGTCGGCAAGCGCTTCCAGAGTCCAGGCGCGTGACGGCTCGGAATGCATCGCCTCTATAACCTTTCCTAGGCGGGCGTCCGAAAGGGCGGCGAACCAGCCGACCTCCGCCTCACACACCGTTTCGAGATAAAGTCGTAACGCTTGGGCCAGGATCATGTGCGACAGGTTCTGGGCGACGGACATCGCCCCCGGCTTCATCTCCTTCAGCTCCGCCATCATGAGGTCGAGGTAGAGCCGCAGCCTGGCCTTATCTGACGACGTATCGACGCGAATGAGCGGAGGCAGGGTTTTCAGCATGAATGCCGCATGGCGCCCATCGACCTCAAATCGGCTGCCGACTAAGAGGACGTCTCCGCCGCCATTATAGGTGACGACTTCTCCACTGCGGTTGGGATCAAGCACTTCGCTCGCTCGTCTCGGCTCGACCTGAGGGTCACTCGCGATGTGGACTGGTCGACCGCTAGGAAGAACAAAGCAATCCCCGGCAGACACTTTCAGCGCCCCGCCGATGCCCTCTATCGAGAGCCAGCATTCGCCTTTCATTACCGCATAGCATTTTATCCTCCCTGCGAGATCATCGAGCGTCAATGCCCACTGACCGCCCGCATCGAATCCGGCGGTTATATAGCTCCGAGGCTTCAAAAGACTGAGAAGTTCGGAAAGGACATCCATTGTCAGCCCCCAATTTGGACGATGGCGAACAAACTTGCGACTTCAAGGCATAGAGCGTTCAGGTGCGAAGGTCTACCAAGCTGGGAGCAGACAATAAGGAGCTCAACCACATGAAAGCTGCAGTCGTTAACGCCTTTGGTGTCACGCCGTCATTCCAGGAGTTCCCCGAACCGGAAGCCGGCGATGGCGAGACGGTCGTCACCGTCGAGGCTGCCGCGATCAGCCCAATCGTCAAGCTACTCGCCTCCGGCCGTCACTACACTAGCACCGCAAAGGCCGGGTTCGTTCCGGGCGTGGATGGTATAGGTCGGGATGCCGACGGCAAGCGCGTCTACTTCCTTTTCCCGAAGGCACCTTTCGGCTCGCTGGCAGAGAAATCACTGTCGGCCCGAGCTATGACCGTTCCGGTTCCCGACATCCTCCCAAGCGATCGAGCTGCGGCCTTGGCGACAGGCGCGCTGGCATCCTGGGTGGCGCTGTCGCGCCGGGCCAAGCTGCAGAAAGGTGAAACTGTCCTCATTGTCGGCGCAACTGGCTCGTCGGGCAGCATGGCAATTCAGACTGCCCGGCATTTCGGCGCAACCAAGATTGTCGCCGTCGGCCGCAACAATCAGAAGCTCGATAGGCTCGATGCGGACGTCAAGATCGCGCTGGACGACGGAGCGGATCATTTGCTGCGCGCGCAGTTCGACCACGGCATCGACGTCGTTCTCGACTTTGTCTGGGGTGAACCCGCCGTTCGGATCCTTCAGGCGGCAACCAGGGACCGGGGGTCCCGCCTCGGCGAACCGCGTCTGCGCTATGTCCAGTTGGGTACGATGGCGGGCTCGGAAATACCTATCAGAGGAGATATGCTTCGCAGTACCGGGCTCGAGCTGATGGGCAGCGGTATTGGGAGCGTTGCCGTGACCGACCTGTTGGCCTGCGCAGGCGAGCTTCTGGAGGCAGCCCCGGCAGCAAGCTTTGATACCGATTTTGCGAGTGTGCCCTTGAGTAAGATTGGGGAGGCCTGGAACGACGATTCCAATAGGCGCTACGTCATCCTGCCGGCGCAATGATCCTCAGAACAATTCACCCGAAGCGAAGTGCGCTTCGGGCGGATCGCGGACTCCGGCAAACCGCCGCGGACTGGCCGCTTTTGTCTCTTGCATTCGGGATGCAGTCAGACCGCAGGCGACCCCAAATTAGGCAGTGCCCCCAAGCCAAGCCGATTTCAGCGACTCGCGATCTACCCCGCCTCACCAAACTCCGCCGCCAACACCGCATCCTTCAGCGCCCTTGAATACGCATGCTGCGGATCATCCAGCACTGCCCGAGCCCGCCCTCGCTCAACAATCTCCCCTTTGCGCATGATGATGATATTGTCGCTGACATAATAGGCCGTCGCGAGATCATGCGTGATGTAGATGATCGAAAGGCCGAGCTCGTTTTTCAGCCGGCCGAAGAGGTTGACGATGGCCATGCGCAGCGATGCGTCGACCATCGAGACCGGTTCGTCGGCCACCAGCAGGCGCGGCTCAGGGATCAGCGCACGGGCGATGGCGACGCGCTGCAGCTGACCGCCGGAGAGTTCGTGGGGGAAGCGGCCTTTCACCTCTTCCAGCGTCAGGCCGACGTGGTGGAGGGCGGTATCGGCCATCCTCTCCACCTCCCGCCGGTCCGGCCGCTTGCCGGAGGCGGAGAAATTGCGGGCGGTCTCGAAGAGGTAGCGGTCCACCCGCTTCAGCGGGTTGAAGGCTTCGAAGGGGTTCTGCAGCACCGGCTGCACCACCTTCATGAAGGCCTTACGTTCGGCCCGGCTGTGGATCGCGACGGTCTTGCCGGCAAATTGCAGCTCGCCTTCGGTCGGTTCGGCTTGGCCGAGGATCATCGCCGCCACCGTCGATTTGCCCGAGCCGGATTCGCCGACGATCGAGAGGATCTCCGGCTCGTCGCCGATTTCGAAGCTGACATCCTTGACGGCGGTGATCAGCCGCCGGCCGAGCATGCCGCCCTGGCGGTAGATTTTCGTCACATGCGAGAGGCTAAGCAGAGTCAAACCTGATCCCCCGTAACCGCAAAACAGGCCACCCGCCGCTCCGGCGCGACGGTGACCATGGGCGGAACCTTCTGTGAGCAGATCTCCATGCGCTTCGGGCAGCGCGGGTGAAAGCGGCAACCTTCCGGCGGCATGGCGAGATTCGGCGGCCGTCCCTCCAGCGAAGGCCGGGTGGTGGGGTCGCCGATCTTCGGCAGGCTGCCGACGAGGTGCTGCGTATAGGGATGGAGCGGCGCGCTGAAGAGCTTGGCCGTCGGCGCCTCCTCGACCAGCCGCCCGGCATAGACGATGCCGATGCGGTCGGAGACCGTCGCATGCACGCCCATATCATGGGTGACGAACAGGAAGGACGAGCCCATCTCGCGCTGGATGTCGCGGATCATCGACAAGACGTCGCGCTGCACGATCACGTCGAGCGCCGTCGTCGGCTCGTCGGCGATGATGAATTCCGGCGTCAGTATGGTGGCGAGCGCAATGGTCATGCGCTGGCGCATGCCGCCGGAGAGTTCGTGCGGATAGGCATCGAGCAGCTGCGGATCGAGCTTCAGCCGCTCCAGGTGGTTGGCGACCTTCTCGAAGAAGATTGCTTTGCTCACCTTCATGTGGCGGAAGGCGAAATCGGTGAAGGAATGGCGGATCCGGCGCACCGGATTGAGCACATTCATCGAGCCCTGCATGATATAGGAGAGATGCTTCCAGCGCAGCGCCACGCGCTCCTCCGGCGTCATCGCATAGAGATCCTGGGTGCCGCCGCCGAAATGGAATTTGACGCTGCCGGAAACGACGCGGAGCGGCGGCCGGATGGCGCCGGCAATGGTCTTGATCAGCGTCGTCTTGCCGCTGCTCGATTCGCCGGCGACGCCATAGACCTCGCCGCGGCGTATCGTCAGGCTGATGTCGTCGACGGCGCGCACCTCGCGATCGACGCCATAGAGGAAGGCGCGGTAATAGGCTTTCAGGTTGTCGATTTCGACCAGATTCTCCATGCTAACTTCCCATCCGGTTCAGCCGGCTGCGCGGATCATTGTATTCGTTCATCGACATGGAGAGCAGGAAGAGCGCCAGGAAGAGAATGACGATGACGGCGACGGGGGCGGCCACCCACCACCAGATGCCCGAGATCAGCGCCGAATGCGCATTGGCCCAGTAGATCATCATGCCCATGGTCGGCGTCTCGATATCGGTGAAGCCGAGCACCGAAAGCGTGATCTCCATGCCGATCGACCAAATCATGTTGTTCATCGTCGTGGCAAAGACGATCGGTAGCACATAGGGCAGGTGCTCCTCGACCAGGATCTTGCGCATCGTCATGCCGGAATAGACGCTTTGGGTGGTGAACGGCCGGCTCTTCAGGCCGAGCGCCACGGAGCGGATCAGCCGCGCATCATAGGACCAGCCGAGCGAGGCCATGATGACGATCAGCGCCACCCAGGTCATGTTGTCCTTCAGCACGAAATAGAAAAGGATCAGCAGCGGAAATTGCGGGATCACCATGACGCTGTCGTTGATCGCCATCAGCACCCGGTCCACCGCGCCGCCGGCATAACCGGCGACCAGGCCGACCACCAGCGAGATGATGCGCGAGAGAAAGGCGACGCCGATGCCGAAATAGAGCGTGTTGCGAAGGCCGATCGTCAGCTGCCAGAAAACGTCCTGGCCGCGTGATGTGGTGCCGAGCCAATATTCGCCGTCCGGCGGCATATCGGGCGGCAGCAGATAGATGTCGGTGGCGCCATAGGGCGAGAAATAGGACAGGATCACCAGCCCGACGATGACGGCAAAGAGCAGCAGGCCGCAGAGGAATTCCATGTTCTGGCGGGCGAGGTCGCGGATGATGGTAAACATGGCTATTCCACCTTGATGCGCGGATCGATCAGCGGGCTCAGCACGTCGATGATGAAGACGGCGGCGGCGACGCCGACGATCGATAGCGCGCTGAGGCCGAGCACCAGGCTGTAGTCGCCGGCATGCACCGCTTCGATCAAGAGATTGCCGATGCCGGGATAGCCGAAGACGATTTCGGTGATGACGGTGCCGTTGAAGATCGCGCCGAGCGACATGGCAAGCCCGGTGAATTGCGGCACCATGGCGTTGCGGGCGATGTAGGAGCGCAGGATCTTGCCCTTCGGCACGCCGCCGAGCTCGGCAAAGACGACATAGTCGTCGGTGATGATGTTGGACACCAGCGCCCGCATGCCGATCAGCCAGCTGCCGGCGCCGACGAGGATCAGCGACAAGGCCGGCAGGATGGAGTGTTTGAGGATATCGAGGACGAGCGCAAAGGAGAGCTCGAGATTGGCGTTCATCTCATAACCGCCATTGATCGGCAGCACCGGCCAGATAAAGCCGAAGACGATGAGCAGCACGAAGGCGAGGATGTAATAGGGAATAGGCAGCATCGCGATGAAGACGAGGCTGACGGCCTTCAGCACCATGTCCTTGCGGTAGTAGCCGGCAAGCGCGCCGATCGCATTGCCGAGCACGAAGGTGATCAGCGTCGAGACTGTCATCAGCCCGATCGTCCAGGGCAGCGAGCGCAGGATGATGGTGGAGACGGGGGTCGGGAAGGCCGAGAGCGAGGGGCCGAGATCGCCGGTCGCCAGCCGCAGCCAGAAATGCAGATATTGCTCCCAGATCGAGCCCTGCATGCCGTAGAGCTCGCGCAGCGACTGGCGCATCAGTTCGATCGCATTCGGATCGGACTGACCCATCTGGGTGATGGCGCCTATGCTTTCTTCGACCGGGTCGATCGGGGTCAGGTGGGTGACGAAGAAGGTGATCGTCACGCCGAGAAAGACGACGAGCAGAAACTGACCAAACCGCTTCAGCACAAAGATCAGATAGGGCGTCATAAGGCGGAAATTCCTTTCTGCTTCCTTTCTTGAAAGGATCGACGAGCATGGCAACCGAGGCACATGCCCGCCGATGAGGGGGCCGGCGCGATGGCTCGCACGCCGGCGTTGGGAGGGTTATTGCGATTGAGCCGGCTTCAGCTTGACCATCATCAACCTGGAGTTCGCCCAGTTCGGCACCGGATCCGTATAGGGGTCCTTGATGGTGGGATAACCGGTCCAATAGGTCGTATCCATCGAGGTGAAGACGTTATAGGACATCAGCGGGATCGTCGGCATTTCGCGGGCGACCAGCTTCAGATAATCCTTGCCGAGCTCCATGCCCTTCGGATCGTCGGCGCTGATGCCGCGGATGCTCTCGATGATCTTGTCGAGCTCCGGATTGGACCAGCGCTGCCAGTTGCGCGGCGGCTGAACCTCGCCCTTCTTGGCGACGAACTGGGAGTGCCAGCTGTCGAGGAAGAAGGAGAGGTCGGGATCGCCGCCCCAGGTTTCGACGCTCCAGGCGATCGCCACCTGGAAATCGCCGGGCTGCAGCGCCGTCTGCCACAGTTTCGCGGCCGGCACAGCTTTGGCGTCGATGCCGAAGGCCGCCCATTGCTGCGCAATCAGCGTGCCGGCGCGGGTGAAGACCGAGCGTGTGTCGCCTTCGACCGTCATGCGGATCTTGAAGGGCTGTCCATCCGGGGTCAGCCACTTGCCGCCTGACTTTTTGAAGCCGGCCTTCTCCAGCAGTTCGCCGGCCGCTTTCGGGTTCGGTTTCCACCAGCCATAGCCGAAGGCACCGCTGATCGCTTCCGGATCGGTCGGGATCTGGTCCTTGAACTTCGGCTGCTTGCGCAGGATATCGGCGATCTGTTGCCCGACCGTCGGGTCATAGGGCTTGATCTTGCTCTTGCCGGTATCGATCTCGAAATCCTTCAGCCAGTCCTGCATCGGCGCCTGATAGTCTTTCATCGTCGCCGCCGTCGGCGGCACGCCGAGTGCGGAAAGCGTCGCCGCCCCGCGGTAGCTCGCCATGTCGACGGCCTTGATGTCGATCAACAGGGCCAGCGCCCAGCGCACGTCGGCCTTGTCGAAGGGCGCTTCCTGGGTGTTGAAGATCACGGCCGGCAGCGTCGGATCCGGATGGGCGAAGGGGAAGCCCGGGAACCAGGTATCGATGGTCTTCGACTTCTCCTTGAGGGTGAACATGCCCTCCGGCGTATTGTCGTGGATGATATCGAGATTGTGCTCGAGCTGGGCGATCGTCCGCTTATCCGGCGGGCCGGGATCGGTATAGGTCACATATTTCGGGGCCGGCTCGCCGAAGCGGGCAAGCGAGGTGCGCTGCCAGTCATCGCGCTTCTCCCAGGTATACCATTTGCCCTGCGGATCGTAGGCCTTCAGCTTGTAGGCGCCGAGCGAGACGGGATTGGCGAAATCGTAGCGCAGCGGATCTTCGACCTTCTCGAACACGTGTTTCGGCATGATCCAGGCGCCGTTCCAGCGCACGGTGAAGATCGCATGGAAGCGCGAATTCGGCTTCTTCAGCTTGAAGACGACGGTCTGCGGATCGGTCGCCTCGACACTTGCCACCTGCACCGAGAAGGCCGCGCTCCAGACCATGCCGGGATGATCCATCTGCGTCTTGACGGTATAGACGACGTCGTCGGCGGTGAACTCGACGCCGTCGCTCCAGTAGAGCCCCTTGCGCAGTTTCACGGTCATTTCGGTGAAGTCGGCATTATATTGCGGCTTGTCGGCGGCGAGCGAATTGTCCCAGGCCGCGCCGCCAAGCCCCTGTTCGGGGTCGATATACCAGAGCGTATCCATGGTCAGCTGCTGCAGCCCGGTCGAAACCCCGCCGCCGCCATTGACCCAGATGTTGAACCAGCCGGGATTCTTGATCGTCCCTTCCGGATTTTCAACGATGAGCGTCTCCTTGCGCGGCAAGGAGGTGTAGTCTTCAGCGATAGCCAGACCGGTCAGACCGAGCGTGGCCAGCACGAAGCCGAATGCAAACCTCTTCCACTTTTGCATGAACTCCTCCCTTGTAAGCGACGATGCGGCGGCCTTCGAGGCACGCAGGGGCATGTCGCGGTTGTCGGTTCGCAGAAGCCGGAGCTTGCGAGCCCTAGTCTTCGGCGAACCATCCTCCGGCCGCCTGCCTCCTCGCGAGCGACCGATCTCTCAGCCCGGGCTTACCCCGGCACCGGCTGTCACACCGACAGCCGGATGACGTTGTAGGACAGCGGTTTCAGCGCCGCCCGCACCCGTCCATCCTCAATCCTTGCCGTCTCGACCTTGGCGGGCACGACCGTCTCCGGCCGCCGCGCCGTGTTGACGGCTTCGAGATCGCCATGGGTCATCTCCACCTGCTCGATCAGCCGGGCGCCGCCGAAACCTTCGAGCCGCACGTCGAGATCGAGCGCGCTATCGGGATGCCGGTTGACGGCAAAGAAGGTCAGCGACCGGCCATCCTCGGAATGCACGGCCGAGACGTCGAGATAGGGAACCTCGTTCTCCTCGTCGCTGTCATAGGTCGGGCCGTCGACGACGAGCTGCAGTGCCGTGCCGCGGCCATAGCGCGAGGCGTAATAGAAGGGATAATAGATCGTCTGGCGCCAGGCCGCACCGCCGTCCTCGGTCATGATCGGGGCGATGACGTTGACGAGCTGGGCGATGCAGGCGATGCGCACCCGGTCGGAGCGGCGGATGAAGGTGTTGAGGATGCCGCCGACCTGCAGCACGTCCTCGAAATTATAGACGTCCTCGAGCAGATGCGGCGCATCCGGCCATTCGTCGCGCGCCAGGATCTCCTTGTCCTGCTGGTTGGAATGGTACCAGACATTCCATTCGTCGAAGGAAATGCCGATCGTCTTCTTCGAGCGCTTCTTCGCCTTGATGTAATCGATCACCCCGCCGATCGTGGTGATGTAGCGGTCGAGCTTGGTCGCCCGGGCGAGGTAGTTCAGGGTGTTCTTCTCGCGGTTGGCGAAATACATATGCAGCGAGATGTAGTCGGCGCTGTCATAGCACTGGTCGAGAACCTCGGCCTCCCATTGCGGATAGGTCTTCATGTCGGAATTCGACGAGCCGCAGACGACGAGTTCGAGCGACTTGTCGAAGCCGCGCATGGCTTTGGCCGTCTCGTCCGCCAGCCGGCCATATTCATAGGCCGATTTGTGACCGACCTGCCAGGGGCCGTCCATCTCGTTGCCGAGGCACCAGAGTTTGACATCATGCGGATTGGACCAGCCGTGTTTGCGGCGCAGGTCCGACCAGTAGGTGCCGCCGGGATGGTTGCAATATTCGAGGAAGTTGCGGGCGGCGTCGAGGCCGCGTGATCCCAAATTGACGGCCAGCATCGGCTTGGTATTGGCCTTCTTGCACCAGTCGACGAATTCGTTGACGCCGACCTGGTTGGCTTCGCGGGTGCGCCAGGCAAGATCGAGGCGAACCGGGCGCTCCGAGCGCGGGCCGACGCCGTCTTCCCAATTATAGGCCGAGACGAAATTGCCGCCGGGATAACGGCAGTAGGGCGTGTCGAGTTCACGCACCAGATCGAGCACGTCGCGGCGGAAGCCGTCTTCATCGGCTGTCGGATGTCCGGGCTCATAGATGCCGCCGTAGATCGCTCTGCCGAGATGCTCGAGAAACGAGCTGTAGAGCCTGGCGTCAATGGTCGCGATGCGGAAATCGCGGTGGGCAACGACATTCGTCTTCAACGGATCCTCCCGTTTATGTATCAGAAATTTTGTTTTCTTGCCTCTAACTTGATATCAGGAATGTCGTGATGTCAACCGAGAGGCCGGTTTAATCATACTAATGCAGATCCGGAGGAAAGATATTGAAATGCAATAGCTTAATTAAGTTTAGCGGCTGCTGAAACACGAAATAAATGCGATTTTTAAATCAGGATATCCGATATTATAAATTCAGACATGCAGCCGCATGGTGATATCGCGGCCGTGATTGCCGAAGCCGCGGCCGAAAATATTGACGCCGCCTGTGTGGCCGGCATTTTCGGCGATGCCGACGCGCAGGCGGATCGACGAATGCTGGCCGAGCGCCAGATCGCTGAGCGTGATATTCGATGCGGCGATACCGTCGATAAAGGTGCCGCGCGTCGAGATCCGCCAGGTTTTCATCGTCCCGTATTGCGAACCTTCGAGCTTCCACCAGGCGGGCGTGAAGGCGCCGCGCTTGTCGCCGTAATCGCCCGGCGAGGTCCAGGTGCCGATCGCCATGCCGTTGACCCAGAGCGTGATGTCGGAGGGCCAGTCCGGATTGGTGCCGGGCACTTCGGATGACAGCTCCAGCGAAAATTCGATAGCGCGAATATCCTTGTTCAACACCTTGGCATTGTTGGGGAATTTATATTCGACATAACCGCGGCCAAACCACACCAGCCCGGCCTGCATGCGCTGCGGATCGAGGAAATAGTCCGGCACATCGAGCGGGCCGATGACGCTCTCGGTCGAGCAGAGACCGCAGGGCGCATGCACGTCGCAGCTCGTATAAAGCCCGACCGGCATCTCGACCTCGATGATATTGTTGGCCCTTTGCGCCGCGCTTTCCTCGAAGCTGATCAGGATTTCGCTATAGACCGCCGAGCAGATCTTCTGGTTGCCCTTGCGCGCCTTGGCCAGCCGGGAATCGACGAGCCCGGCATCTTCCAGGATCTGGATGCCGGTGGCGACGGTGGATTGGGGAAGGGAAAGCGCCTGGGCGATATCGTTGATGTTAAGCGGCCCCTTGGCGCAGAGCAGCTTCAATATCTCGATCCGCGCCGGCGCCGAAAGCGCCCGTATCGCCTCACTGTTCTCGCCGGCGGCGATCGTCAAAAACGAGCGTTCCATCATTTCCCCATAGTTTCCGATAGAATGATGTATATCGGAAATTATGATGCAGCAAGTGGAGTAGTTCGGAATGATGCGCTAAGCGAGAACAATCACGCGCCAAGGTCCGGCTGCGACAATCAGAGCGTCAAACGTCGCTGCGAACTGTGGGTCGGAAGTCAGCTTTTCTCAAGGGCTGACAGGCTGTCGCTGGAGGAGCGGGATCCGCTTCAGGCGCAGCGCACGCTTTTCCAGGAGATGCCATGAAAGCCAGCCGAGCAACCATGCTGTCGGCAGCGAAAGGGCAAAGACGGCCCACCATGTGCTGTACTGGCCGAGGGCATGGTTCATCACCTGCTCCACTGGCCAGCCATAGAGATAGGTGCCGTAGGAGATGTCGCCCAATCGTTCGAGAGTCGGCAGGCGTAGGGAGGGCGAGGTCGCGATGTAGACAAGCGGATAGGCGAACAACATGCGGCCGTAAAGATAGCCGGGCCAGAAGACGAGGAAGAGCACGCCGAGCGCCGCAAAGACCAATGCCAGGACAATGCTGGGCCGCCGCTTTTCCATCACGAACCAGAGAAGCGAACCGCAGAAGAAATAGGGAGCGATAAAGGTGAAATCCGTCAGGAAGCGTATGTTTGGCCACGGATGATCGAAGAAAAGCTGCCATGTCACGCCCGCGGCGACGGCAAGTGCCATCAGCGGCGCTCGCAGAAGCCCGATTGCCATCAATCCCGCGACGATCAGGTAGCAGAAGATTTCCTGCCCGATCGTCCAGAGAGAGCCGTTGACGGAAGTGGCGAGCCAGGAGATTGCCGGATCATAAAACTGCACATGCGGCAGGGTCATGCCAAAGTTCGGGTCGAGCAGCGAATGCAACGTCGTCTTCAGATGAAGCGATTTCAGCAAGTAGCCACTGACGCCCAGCGGGCTGAACATGGCGCCCAGGACGTAGACGCTGAGCAGGGTGCAGACGATGAACGCCGGGTATATCCTCAGGGCCCGCCGCCAGAGAAAACCAACCGCGCCGCCGAACTGCGCGCTCTGCGTAACGAGGAATCCGCTGGTGATGAAAAACACATAGACGCCGAATAGGCCGAGGATATTACCCTCTCCGAACAACCGCTCGAAGGGCTCGTTCGCCGAGGTCTTTTCCACGATAAGGAAGGCATGCGAGAAGATCACCGTCGAGGCTGCGACGAGCCTGATCATGTTGAAGTTCGGGTAAAATGCCTTCTTTCCCCCGTGCATGCGAAACCTCCGGCGCTTCCAAAGCTAACAACCATTAAGGGGAGTTTGGAATGTTGTCACGAGCCGGTGTGAAAACGCGGCTGAGCTGAGATACTCTCCGATCCAACCCAAATGCGCCTCCGACAGGTGGCTCAGCTCGGTCCGGCGACCAGGGCGTAGGACACCGAAGCGGATATTCTATATGGCTTGCGCCTCCTCTCTCCCGGTCGGCGCCGGATCGAGGCAGCGGTCCTGCCGGCGCTCCTGCAGCCGCATCTCGACCTTCTCTCGGGAAAAGTCCGGCCAGAGCGCCTCGGCCTACGCCGGCGCCGGATGTGGCCGTCATCGAATGGCTGGGCGCACAACATCCCTCATCGGTATTTACGACAGCGGTATGAGCAGTTCCGAAATGACGTTGGTATCGAGAATGATCACGCGTCGAAGTCCGGCGCGTCGCGGATCGGCTCTCGGGGTGGAATTTCGAGTTCAACTCCCCCGACCGGCTGCAGCGGGCGAATGATCTCGGCCAGGTTGCGCGCCGCCAGTGGTCGCAAGTGCCGTACGCAGAATATGCGTGCTTCATCTTCCATGGAACGGCCATGCCTCGCGGCGCGAACGCGCAGCCGCTGCTTCAATCCCTCATCCAGATTACGGATCGTCACGCTGGCCGTTTGCCTCCGTTTATCAATGATAGCATATAAATCACTGATTGCATGTTCTCGAGCAACGGTCGCGAAACTATTCCTGTCGTCAGTTTATCAGGCGAGGCAGAGCACACCCAGCCGCCGCGAAGATCAACGCCGGGACAATATCGGGCCGAGCTTTTCCATCACTATGTTTGGCCACGGCTGATCGGACGAGCCGAACGCTGGGAGAAGACCGGCGCAGTAAGCGATAGAAGGCCCTCATCCGACAATCCAGCATGTCTAACCTTACGAAAAAGTAATGTAAATCCAGTGCGCTTCTATGTCGCGCCGAAGTCCATTGACTGATAAAGCCTGGAGATATAAAGTCATCCTGATGAAATTTAGAGAATCAAGTAGAATTTATGCATCATCTCGGCCAGGTTGTAATACAGAGACAAAAACAAAAGCTGGTTGAAATACTAAGGAAGTTTGCAAAACCCGGGCATCCTTACATAATAGTGGATTGTCCATCACAAAAAGATCCGGGGCACCATGCAAGCTGGCTCGGCCTTTCGCTAGTTTTAAAAGAAGTAACGGGCCGGATGCCCGTGCTTACTTGCGGCGCATCTCAAAGTCTGGACGAGATAAATGCAACGCCGGCTGACGCCCCAATTTTCATTTGCGGGTGGAGTGATTTTGGGGATTTGCGGTCGGGCAGGGATGATATTCGCTGCCGCCTGCTATGGAAATACCCGGATCGGACGATCATCCAGATGCCGCAGAGGGTCCACTTCGCCAACGAGTCGCTCAAGGAATACGCCAAACGCACGATTGGCAGGCATCGCAACTTCTTCTGCCTGACGCGCGATGACCAGAGCTTCGAACTGGCAAGAGCGAACTTCGATTGTGAGGTCGAGGCGGGCCCGGACACGGCATTCGGTATCGAGACGCTGAAGCCCTTCGACGCTGACCCTCTGAGAGTGTTGTATGTCATGCAGCCTCTTGGCGAGGACGACGTCGATATAGCCAACGCGCGAGCGATTGTTGACGGACCTCTGACCAATTGGATCAATGGTCCAGACAGTTTGTCGCGCCTGCGCATGTCGAGCATCGTCAGCTCAGCGCTGCGGCATGGATTGAGCCGCACGGCGATGATGGCGCAGCACCGCGAGGATGTCGCCCGTCGCTATGTCGATTATGGCGTGAGGATCCTGTCCGGCGCAGAGCGGATTATTACCAACCATCTACACGGTCACATTCTCTGTCTGTTGCTCAATAAGCCGCATGTCGCGGTCGCGAGAGACGGCAGCAATCTTCACGCTTTCATCGATAGCCGGACTTGCGACAGCCCTCTGGTTGAGAAAGCGACGAACGCAAGCGAGATTTTCGCTGCAATGTCTCGCCTGCCCTATGAAATCGGCGGCACCTGGTACAAGTCGAGCCGGCCCATGACTGTCGGTCCCAGTATTCCCGCCCCCGATCTGGTCCCTCAACCTTCCATAGTCTGATTATCGGTAGGAGCTCAGTTTGTCGGTTTTGCAAGACGACGATATTCTCTTCAGCCATGTCAGTGAGAACCGGTCCGCCGCAGCCGTAACGGGTGCCTTCTGGTCGGCACTCAGTACCCTTATTCCGACGGTCCTGACCTTCGCTGTTTTTGTTGTCACGTCTCGTATTCTCCAGCCTCAGGACTTCGGTCTTGTCGCGCTGTCCTTCAGCATCGTCTCCTTTGCAGCGAGTTTCGGGCCGACTGCCTTTGGCGAAGCGATCATCCAGAGAGCCGAGATCAGGCGCAGCCACCTCGACACGATATTCCTGCTTTCGCTCGGCTTTTCGTTCCTGGTCTACGGCGCCTTATGCCTGGCCGCTTCGTCGATCGCGGCCTATGTCGGGCATAAGGAAGTCACCTATCTCATTTACATCATGGGATTGAAGGTATTCTTCGACTTCACGGCCGTCGTTCCGAATGCGATCGTGAACAGGAAAATGTCATTCCATCTGGTGGCCGTCCGCACAGTCATCGCGACTGTCACGTCTGCTTGCCTTTGCCTTGTTCTGGTTCTCGCCGGTTTCGGCTTGTGGGGGCTTGCCATTGCCCAGATCGCCGCCACAGCGGCATCGTGCGGCGCCGCTTTCTGGGGTGCGGGTTGGATTCCCGGCCTGAAGATAAAGAAAGCGAGCCTCAATGATCTGCTTCACTACGGTTTCTTTGCATCCGGCACCCGTTTTTTACAGACGATGAGCCTGGACAACTTGCTCATCGGCGTGCTCCTGAGCCCGTCGGCGCTCGGCATCTATAACTTTTCCAAGCGCCTGTTCGACATGATCAACAACGTCATCGCCGGCGGCCTGACGTCGGTGACGCACGTGCTGCTGTCTTCGTTGCGGGCCGATCCGAAGAAGGTCCGGGAAGCATTCCTGATGGCGACGTTTGGCTGTGCCCTGGTTTCCTACCCCGTCTTCATCGGGCTTGCGGCAGTTGCCGATGATGCAATCACGACGATTTTCGGAGCGCACTGGATCGAGGCAGTTTGGCCGGTTCGATTCTACTGCGTTATTGGCTTGATGGCTGGGATCGGCTACGTGCAGGCATCCCTGATAAAAAGCCAGGGAGAGATGGATTGGTGGTTTTACTACCAGCTGGCTCGAAATGTTCTCACGCTTCTGACCATCGCAGTTCTTTACCCCTACGGCGTGACGACAGTCGTGTTTGCGATCATGATCGAAGTCCTGTTGTTCTGGCCGATCACCAGCTGGAAGGTGTCGCAGCATATAGAGCTGAGTGTGCCGGCATATTTGGCGCAGTTCCTGCGGCCGACCACGGCCAGTGCAGCGATGGTGGCTGTCGTTTTGCTGCTGCACGAACTGTTGCTTCATTGGTCGCCCTACGCACGTCTGGCTATAGAAGCCCTTGCAGGCGGCATCGCTTACTGCAGCCTGATATTCTTGCTGTGCAGGGCGCGCCTGAATGTCCTGATCGGCAGCATCAAACAGGCTCGGCAGCGCAAGGGTAACAGGGGCGCAGTGGCCACCCCTGTGTGATTTCCTGGCTCCAGCCCGGCGGATTGTTTCGCCGCCCGTCTCTCAACCCAAACGGCCTTCGGCCGCAAGCGCATGGGATAATCGACAAGATGACAGATCTCGACCGCGATTATCCGTTACATCAGCTTCACCGGGCAGATGTTTCGACAAGTGGCCGCAGCCGCTACTATACGCTCGATGACATGCGCGGCTTTGCCGCCATTTGTGTTGTCGCCACGCACTTCCAGGAGAGATACGCGCCATCGGCTTATCTGGCGGTCGACTTTTTCTTCGTTCTCAGCGGCTTCATTATCGCTGACATTTATGGACGAAGGCTGTCGCGCGGCCTGCCATTTCAGTCATTCATGAAGGCCCGCATCAAACGCCTGTATCCGCTTTATCTGCTCGGGATCTTGGTTGGCCTCGTGCAGATCATTCTGTTGACGAGCTGGGGACTGCGAGCCCAAAGCACGGTCGATCTGCTGGTGTCGAGCGCAGCCAACACCTTCGTTTTGCCCAGCCCGATGTATTTCCTTCAAGCGCATCCGATGCAAGGGATGTTTCCGGTCAACGGCCCGGCCTGGTCGATGTTCTGGGAATTGCTGGTGAATATCGTCTTCGCACTGTGGCTCTTCCGGCTCTCCGTCCGCGCCCTCTGCGCCGTTGCGCTCGTCTCGGCGGCATTCTTGGTTTTTGTCGGTCTGAAGTACGGCATGTTGAATATCGGCTGGGAGTGGCCTTCCGCAGTGGGTGGACTGCCGAGGGTGATGTTCTCATTTACCGCAGGCGTCGTTATCAGCCGTCTCTTCAACGGCGTTTCGGCCTGGAGGAGGGGCTGGGTCGCACTGGCGCCCTGCCTGCTTTTGCTGATCTGCATCGTAGCTCCGGTTCCGCTCGTACTGCGGCCCTACTATGATCTGATCTTCGCGATCACCCTGGCGCCGCTCATCGTCACACTCGGCCTGTTGCTGGAGATGCCCGCCCAGGCAGAAGGGTTGGCGACGTGGATTGGATACATCTCCTATCCCGTCTACATCCTGCACCGAGGCGTGATCGGCGTCTTCAAGCCCCTTGCGGGTTCGATTGGTCTGAATGGCCCCCTCGCGTTTCTGGTGCTTCTCGGTGCGGTGGTCTGTTTCGCTTACATGACCGCTCGTCTCATAGACAAAGCCACGGCTTTCCGGGCGCGTCGGGCCGCATAGTTCGATCACAGGCAACCGCGAGTGATCTGGCATGCGCAGTTCCAGCTGCTGTCACCGCCGCAGTAGCGGCCGCAGTGCGGCCTGTGTTTCCTTCAACAGCTTGAGATAGCGCACCTTCATCTCGGCGGCCGGGACGAGGGCGGCCGGGGCACCGATATTGATCGCCGCGATCGTTTCGCCGCGGTCGTTTTCAACGGGCACGGCAATCGAGCAGAGGCCGATCTCCAGCTCCTGATCGATGACGGCGCAGCCTTCTGCGCGCACCCGGCGGAATTCTTCGATGAGTTCGTCCGGATCGGTTTTGGTATTGGCCGTGTTCTGCTTCAGCTCGCTCCTGGCCAGGATGGCGCGCGCCTCTGTCTCGGAAAGGGCCGCCAGCAGCACCCGGCCCATCGAGGCGCAATAGGCGGGCAGGCGGCTGCCGGGGGTCAGATTGATCGACATGACCCGGCGTTGCGCGGCGCGGGCGATATAGACTATCTCGGTGCCGTCGAGCACCGAGGCCGAGGCGCTCTGGCCGGACTTTTCCGAGAGAAGGTCGAGATGCGGCTGCAGGAGCGCCGGCAGCGGCGTTGCGGCGAGATAGGCATGGCCGAGCCGCAGGATCTTCGGCGTCAGCGTGAAGAACTTGCCGTCATAATCGGCATAGCCGAGATCGGCAAGCGTCAGCAGCGAACGCCGCACCGTGGCGCGGTCGAGCGCGGTCAGCTTCGCGGCTTCGGCGATAGACAGCCGCTGCCGCGTCTCGCCGAAGGCCTCGATGACTTTCAGGCCGCGGGCAAAGCCGCTGACGAAATCCGTTTCGCGCATGGATTCGATCCTCCGCCAGCATTTGTGTGCGATATACGAACAAATGTCAAATATCGCACGGAATATCTTGCGGCTGCTCCTGCGGCGGTATACTTCTGACAGCAGACGGGCTGAGGAGATCCCCATGGACAAGACAATCGCGAGCACGGCTGAGGCCGTCTCCGAGATCGGCGACGGCGCGACGGTCATGATCGGCGGCTTCGGCGGCTCGGGCGCGCCGATCGAGCTGATCCATGCCCTGATTGACAGGGGTCCGAAAAACTTGACTGTGATCAACAACAACGCCGGCAACGGCCGCATCGGCATCGCCGCGATGATTGACGCCGGCCTGGTCCGGAAAATGATCTGCTCGTTCCCGCGCTCTTCGGATCCGCGCGCTTTCACCGACAAATACCTGGCCGGCGAAATCGAGCTCGAGCTGGTGCCGCAGGGCACGCTCGCCGAGCGCATCCGCGCCGGCGGCGCCGGCATTCCGGCTTTTTATACGCCGACCGGCTACGGCACCGAACTCGCGGAAGGCAAGGTGATCGCCGAATTCGACGGCCGCCATTATGTGCAGGAGCGCTGGCTGAAAGCCGATTTTGCGATCGTCAAGGCTGCGGTCGGCGATGTCCACGGCAACCTCACCTACAACAAGGCAGGCCGCAATTTTAATCCGCTGATGTGCATGGCGGCCGCCAGGACCATCGCCCAGGTTTCCTCGATCGTGCCGGCCGGCGGCATCGATCCCGAGCATGTCGTCACCCCCGGCATCTTCGTCGACCGTCTCGTCGCCGTGCCCCATCCGCAGCAGGAAGAAGAGCTCATCCGAGCCGGAGTGGTCTACGTATGACCGTCGATATCAGGGACGACATCAAACTTTCCAATGCGCAGATCGCCTGGCGCGCGGCGCAGGACATTGCCGACGGCGCCTATGTCAATCTCGGCATCGGCTTTCCCGAAATGGTCGCCCGCTACCAGCCGCCCGGCCGTCAGGCGATCTTCCATACCGAAAACGGCATCCTCAATTTTGGCGAGCCGCCGGCCGAAGGTGAAGAGGACTGGGATCTGATCAACGCCGGCAAGAAGGCGGTGACGCTGAAGCCGGGAGCGGCCTTCTTCCACCACGCCGACAGCTTCGCCATGGTGCGCGGCGGCCATCTCGACGTCGCGATCCTCGGCGCCTATCAGGTCGCGGAGAATGGCGATCTTGCCAATTGGCGGGTCGGCAGCAAGGGTGTGCCGGCCGTCGGCGGCGCCATGGACCTGGTGCATGGCGCCAAGCAGGTCTGCGTCATCACCGAGCACGTCACCAAGACAGGCGAGCCGAAGCTGGTGGAGAGATGCACCTTCCCGTTGACCGGCGTCGCCTGCATCACCCGCGTCTATACGAGCCACGCCGTCATCAACATCGTCGAGGGACGCTTCGTCCTGCGCGAGAAGCTCGCAGCCATCTCGCTGGAAGAACTGCAGGCGATGACCGGCGCGCGACTGCACGTCGACGGCCCGGTGGCCGATCTCGTCGTTCCGAAACTCTAAGGGAAATGCCATGACCGAAGCCTTCATCTGCGACTATATCAGGACGCCGATCGGCCGCTTCGCCGGTTCGCTATCCCAAGTGCGCGCCGACGATCTCGGCGCTATTCCGCTGAGGGCGCTGATGACGCGCAACGGCGGCGTCGACTGGGAAGGCGTCGACGACGTGATCTTCGGCTGCGCCAACCAGGCGGGCGAGGACAACCGCAATGTCGCCCGCATGTCGGCGCTCTTGGCCGGCTTGCCGATCACGGTGCCGGGCACGACGATCAACCGGCTCTGCGGCTCCGGCATGGATGCAGTGATGACGGCGGCGCGCGCCATCCGCGCCGGCGAGGCGGAACTGATGCTCGCCGGTGGCGTCGAGAGCATGTCGCGCGCGCCCTTCGTCATGCCGAAGGCCGAGACGGCCTTTTCGCGGGCCGCCGAAATTCACGACACGACGATCGGCTGGCGCTTCGTCAACCCGCTGATGAAGAAGCAGTATGGCGTCGATTCGATGCCGGAGACGGGCGAGAACGTCGCCGCCGACTATCATGTCAGCCGCGCCGATCAGGACGCCTTCGCGCTGCGTAGCCAGGCGAAGGCGGCGGCTGCCCAGGCGAGCGGACGGCTGGCGAAGGAGATCGTCCCGGTCACCATTCCCCAGCGCAAGGGTGAGCCCATCGTCGTCGACAAGGACGAGCATCCGCGCGCGACGACGATCGAGGCTCTGGCGAAGCTCGCCACCCCTTTCAAAAAGGAAGGTGGCACGGTAACGGCGGGCAATGCCTCCGGCGTCAATGACGGGGCGGCGGCGCTGATCGTCGCCTCGGAAGCGGCGGTGCGAAAATACGGTCTGACGCCGATCGCCCGCATCCTCGGCGGTGCTGCCGCCGCGGTTCCGCCGCGGGTCATGGGCATCGGGCCGATCCCTGCCTCGCGCAAGCTGATGGCGCGGCTCGGCATGACACAGGACCAGTTCGACGTGATCGAGCTCAACGAAGCCTTCGCCAGCCAGGGGCTGGCGGTGCTGCGCGAACTCGGCATCGCCGATGACGACCGGCGGGTGAACCGCAATGGCGGCGCGATTGCGCTAGGCCATCCCTTGGGCATGTCGGGGGCCCGCATCACCGGCACGGCGGCGCTGGAACTTGTCGAAACCGGCGGCCGGTATTCGCTGTCGACCATGTGCATCGGTGTGGGGCAGGGGATTGCGATCGCGCTCGAAAGAGTGTGAGAGCGCAGCGCCTGTTGCGCGCCATATCGGGCTTCTGTAAAAATCGGGCATGCTGATCCGACCCGCAGCCACTAGCGACCGCAGCGCAATCTGGCGGATCATCGGCCCGACGATCCGCGCCGGCGAAACCTATGCGCTCGACCGCGATCTCTCCGAAGCCGATGCGCTCGCCTACTGGCTGGGAGCGGACCGCGAGACCTTCGTCGCGGAAGAGGACGGCGTCATCCTCGGTACCTATTACATCAAGGCCAATCAGGCCGGCGGCGGGCGCCACGTCTGCAATTGCGGCTACATGACCGATGCCGCCGCGAGCGGCCGCGGCGTCGCCCGCCGCATGCACGAACATTCGCTCGAGCATGCCCGGTCACGGGGCTTTCGGGCTATGCAGTTCAATTTCGTCGTCAGCAGCAATCGCCGCGCTGTCGCGCTGTGGCAATCCCTCGGCTTCGAAATCGTCGGCCGGCTGCCCGGTGTCTTCCTGCATCCAACTGAGGGTTATGTTGACGCCTTGGTGATGTTCCGCACGCTCTAAGCGGCCGGTGGAAAAAAGTGTGACGGCGCTGTCGAAATCTCAGCGGTTCGAACGTCTTTAATTGCAAGGCGCGGAAAGTGGCCGACCGGCTGCACGCGTCGCGATCACTCTGTCGGCATGGAGGTATGAAGCCATGAGTGTTTCCTATCGTTGGGTCATCGTCGCCGTCGGCGCCCTGATGTCGTGCGTCGCCATTGGCGCAATGTTCTCGCTGGCGATTTTCCAGGAGCCGATCGCTACCGCCACCGGCTGGTCGCATGTCGGGATCGCCAGCGCCATGACGCTCAATTTCCTCGTCATGGGTTTCGGCGGTTTCCTCTGGGGTGCGGCGAGCGACCGTTTCGGCCCGCGCATCGTCGTGCTGGTCGGGTCCGTGCTGCTCGGCCTGGCCTTGGTGCTCGCCAGCCGCGCCGCAACACTCATCGAATTCCAGCTGACCTACGGCATCCTGGTCGGACTGGCCGCCAGCGCTTTCTTCGCGCCGATGATCGCCGCGACCACCGCCTGGTTCGACGTGAACCGCGGTCTTGCCGTGTCGCTGGTCTCGGCCGGCATGGGGGTAGCCCCGATGACGATTTCGCCCTTCGCCCGCTGGCTGATCTCGGCCTATGAATGGCGCCCTGCCATGTTGATCATCGGCATCGCCACCTGGGTGCTGCTGGTGCCGGCCGCCCTGCTGGTCAGGCGTCCGCCTGCCGAAGCCGTCGATGCCGGTACCGAATTTGCCGCGGCGGGCGCCCGGCCACAGCTCTCGAAAGTCTTCCGGTCACCGCAGTTCATCGTGCTCGGCCTCACCTTCTTTGCCTGCTGTGCGGCCCATTCCGGCCCGATCTTCCACATGGTGAATTATGCGACGATCTGCGGCGTCGCACCGATGGCGGCCGTCAGCATCTACAGTGTCGAAGGCCTGGCGGGCCTCGGCGGTCGGCTGCTCTATGGCAGTCTCGCCGACAGGATCGGCGTGAAGCCGGTCCTGGTCGCCGGCCTCCTGGTGCAGGCGGCCGCACTCGCGACCTATCTCCTGGTCAGCGAGCTGACGGAGTTCTATGCGCTCGCCATCGTCTTCGGCAGCGCCTATGGCGGCGTGATGCCGCTCTATGCGGTGCTGGCGCGGGAATATTTCGGCCAGCGCATCATCGGTACCGTCCTCGGCGCGGCGACGATGCTCTCCAGCCTCGGCATGGCCTTCGGGCCTCTGATCGGCGGCTGGATCTTCGATACCTTCGCCAATTATTCCTGGCTGTTCATCGGCTCGGCCATGGTCGGGCTCGGGGCTGCGGCGATCGCGCTCGCATTTCCACCTCTTGGGCGCCGCGAACAGGAGGCGGTCTTGGGCGTGTCTTCTTGAGGGTGGAGATCGGCGAGGTCCGCCCCTCATCCGCCTGCCGGCACCGACCGGGGTCGAGCCACGGGTCTCGCCCCGTCCTTCGGACCCCCGCACGCGAGGCGAAGGGACCATGTCGCAGTCTCTCCATTCTCCTCTGACCTCTCGCGTGGCACGTCCCCTCGCCCCGTTTACGGCGAGAGGGTTAGGGTGAGGGGCAGCCAGGCGGTCCGAACCCACTAGCCATGTCATCACCCACGAGCCTAATCTCCCGCTTTCGTGCATTGCGCTTCGCCGATTTCGGCTGATAGACTTCCCCCGTCTGTTTCATCACCTATGTCCTTGGTTTTTCGGGAGGCTTCTTGGCCATGACAGAACTTGCTCAATTGCTCGCATCCATCAGACTGCCGGATCTCGCCGGCAAGGCCGTACTGATTACCGGTGCCTCGACCGGCATTGGAGCGGCCGTCGCCCGCGCCTTTGCCGCCCAAGGTGCCAAGGTCGGGGTGCATTACAATGCCAGCCGGGAGCCGGCCGAGAGGCTCGCCGAGGAGATCCGCGCCGCCGGCGGTGCTGTGCATCTGATCCAGGGCGACGTGTCGAGGGAGGGGGAGACGGAGCGTGTCGTCGAGGAGACGGCGAAGACCTTCGGCCATCTCGACGGGCTGATCAACAATGCCGGCGGCATGCTGGGGCGCAAGCCGACCTCCGAATATACCGACGCCCATTATGCCGCGGTTATGGACCTCAATGCCCGCTCGGTGCTGGCGGCGACGCGCGCGGCCCATCCCTGGCTGAAGAAACAGGGCGGCTTCATCATCAACACCACATCGATCGCCGCCCGCAACGGCGGCGGCAATGGCGCGGTCCTCTACGCCGCCTCCAAGGGCTTCGTCTCGACCATCACGCGCGGCCATGCCAAGGAGTTCGTCGCCGACAGGATCCGCGTCAACGCGGTGGCGCCGGGTGTCATCGCCACGCCCTTCCACGAGCGTTATACCAATGACGAGCAGATGGAGCTGCAACGCAGATCGATCCCGATGGGCTTCGTCGGCACATCGGAGGATTGCGTCGGCGCCTATCTCTTCCTCGCTTCGCCGACGCTCTCAGGCTACATCACCGGCCAGATCATCGAGGTCAATGGCGGTCAGCTGATGCCGTAAACGCCTCGATCGGCAACGACAGCGTCCGCTTTCCCCGGGGCTACGGAACTTTCGAACCACCTTCACGTTTCCCGCTTGGTCTTTTCATCAGGCGGGGTGCCATGAGCTTTTCATTTTCGGAACTCGACTTCCTCAAGCCGGAGCTGGGGGCGGAGTATACGGGTTCCGGCACTCATTTCGCCGTCTTCTCGGCGCATGCGGAACAGATCGAGCTCTGCCTGTTTTCACCCGACGGAAAGGATGAAATCGCTCGGCTGCCCTTGCCCAAACGCGAGGGCGATATCTGGTCGGGCTATATCGCCGGCATTGGACCGGGCACCGTCTACGGCTATCGCGCCCATGGCCCCTATGATCCGGGCGCCGGCCATCGTTTCAATCCGAACAAGCTTTTGCTCGACCCTTATGCCAAACAGGTGACGGGCGAACTGCAGTGGCATGACGCGCTGTTCGGCTATCGGATCGGTGAGGACGATCTTTCCTTCGACGACCGTGACAGTGCGCCTTTCATGGTCAAGAGCGTTGTGCAGGATCCCGATTTCGACTGGGCGGGTGAAGAGGCGATCCGCCGGCCCTGGACGGATACGATCATCTACGAGGCGCATGTGCGGGGCCTGACGATGACGCATCCGAAAGTGCCGGACCGGCTGCGCGGCACCTTTCTCGGCATGTGCAGCGATCCGATCATCGATCATCTCGTCAAGCTCGGCATTTCGGCGATCGAGCTCCTGCCGATCCAGTATTTCCTCGACGACCGTTATCTGGTCGAAAAGAAGCTGCGAAACTATTGGGGTTACCAGACGCTCGGTTTCTTCGCGCCGCAGTCGCGCTATCTCTCGAGTGACAAGATCACCGAGATCAAGACCATGGTGAAGCGGTTCCATGCGGCCGGCATCGAGGTCATCATGGACGTGGTCTACAACCATACGGCCGAAGGCAGCGAGAAGGGGCCGACGCTGTCCTTCCGTGGGCTCGACAATGCGAGCTATTATATCCTTTCACCCGATGATCCCCGTCATACCTTCGATACAACAGGGACCGGCAACACGCTGAATGTCGCCAATCCGCTGGTGATGCGCATGGTGCTCGACAGCCTCCGCTATTGGGTCGGCGTCATGCATATCGATGGCTTCCGCTTCGATCTCGCCAGCACGCTCGGGCGACAGGATCTGGAGTTCGACCGGCAGGGGCTGTTCTTCGGCGCCATTCGTCAGGATCCGATCCTTGCCGGCGTCAAGCTGATCGCCGAGCCCTGGGATATCGGCGCGGGCGGCTATCAGGTCGGCGGTTTCCCGCACCCTTTCCGCGAATGGAACGACAAGTTCCGCGACGACGTGCGCCGTTTCTGGAAGGGCGACAGCGGAATGGTGTCGGAACTGGCGGCGCGCATCACCGGCTCTGCGCCGCAATTCAACCATTCCGATCGGGGGGCGACCTCCTCGATCAATCTTCTATCGGCCCATGACGGCTTTACGTTGATGGATGCGGTTTCCTTCGACGGCAAACACAATGAGGCGAACGGCGAGGATAACCGGGACGGGCATTCGGACAATCATTCCGACAATATGGGCTTCGAGGGCGCCACCGATGATGCCAATATTAACGCGGCACGCGCACGCCGGCGGCGCAACATGATGGCGACACTGATGCTGTCCCAGGGCGTGCCGATGATCCTGGCCGGCGACGAGCTCGGCAACAGCCAGGGCGGCAATAACAACGCCTATTGCCAGGACAATGAGATCGGCTGGACAGGCTGGGATGGGCTCGACGATCCCTTCCTCGATTTCTGTCGGCAGGCCGTCGCCTTCCGCAAGGCTCATCCGGTCCTCAGGCAGGAGCGGTTCCTGACCGGCGAAACCAGCGAGGACGGGCGTATCGAGATCGCCTGGTACAAGCCGGACGGCAATTTTATGGATGACGCGGCCTGGAACGACGATGGACTGCAGGTCCTTGGCGTGTACTTCTCGAAGAGCGTGCACGCACTCGATACCGAGAAGATGGATGACCTCTTCCTCGTCTTCAACGCCGGCGGCGATTGCGAGGTTCATCTGCCAATCGTGAACGGACTGAAACAGTGGTCACGCGTTCTCGACACCGGGGCTGAAACCGGTGCCTTCGAGGTACACGACGAAGCCAATCCCGTCATGGTCTATACCCAGAGCGTCGCCGTATTCGCGCCGACAGGCCAGACGCAACCGCCGGAAGGGGCGACCAAGGCCCAGCGCCGCCGGTGGTTCCAGTTCGGCCGCCGGAGCAAATAGCAGGGCGCCAACAGCATGAATGCCGAAGCCATTACCGAACTTGGCCTAATCTATGTCAGCGATACCGAACCGGGCATCCGCAGGCGCAGGAAAGGCAAGGGCTTCAGCTATGTGATGCCTGACGGTACGACGCTTTCGGATGAATCGCAGCGGGCGCGCATCGGCGCGCTCGGCTTGCCGCCAGCCTACGAGAACGTCTGGATCTGTCTCTACGAGAACGGTCATCTGCAGGCGACCGGTATCGATGCGCGCGGGCGCAAACAATACCGCTATCACAAGGACTGGCAATCGTTCCGCAGCGCCGGAAAATTCTACCAACTGATCGAATTCGGTCAGGCGCTGCCGAAGATCCGCCGCACCGTCCTGCGGCATCTCGACACCGGCGTCGAGGATGTCAACGGCGTGCTGGCGGCTTTGACGACGCTGCTCGACGAGGCGCATCTGCGGGTCGGTAATCAGGCCTATGTCAGGGAGAACGGCACCTATGGCGCGACGACGCTCTTGAAGCGGCATCTGAAAATCGTCGACGGGCGGATCGAGCTCAAATTCCGGGCCAAGGGCGGCAAGCGCGTCCAGCGCAGTCTCAAGCATCCCAGGCTGCAGAAAATCCTGGAAGAGATTTCCGACCTTCCCGGCCGCCAGCTCTTCGTCTGGAAGGATGAAAGCGGCGTGCTGAAACCGGTCGACTCCGGCCGGCTGAATGCCTATTTGGCCGAAATATCGGGCATTCCGATCTCCGCCAAGACCTTCCGCACCTGGGCCGGATCGCTGGCGGCCTTCGGGGTCGCCCGCGAAAGGATCGTCGGCGGCGGACGGCCGACGGTGAAGGAAATGTCGGAGGCTGCGGCCGAGGCGCTGCACAATACGCCGGCGATCTCGCGCTCGAGCTATATCCATCCGGCAATCATCGCGCTGGCCGGCAATGATCATCCTTTGATCGAGGGCGGTAGCGAGCCGCTGCGGGGCTTGCGGGCCGAAGAAAACAGGCTGCTTGATTTCCTCATATGCGAGACCGAGGGATCTCTTCAGCTCGCGCCGTCCAGCTCCGGATAGTGTCTGAAAATCCCTTCCTCGTTGAAGGCGAGGCGGCGAGGGGAGGCGAGATAGCGGGCGATGTTCGGCCGCTTCGCCACCGCATCATGAAGGGCAAGGAGAGCGGGGTATTCGGCCTTGCTCTTCTTCATTGCCTTGGGAAAGGCATAGGTGAGGCCCTCGATCACCTGAAAAAGCGAGAGGTCGACATAGGTGAGCGCATTGCCGACTATATGATCGGCGCCTTTCGGATTGCGCTTCAGAACGCGCTCGAAATAACCGAGGAATTTGGGAATGCGGTCCCGGATGAAGGCGGCCGAGCGTGCTTTGGCTTCCTGCTTCTGGTCTTCATAATAAAGCGACAGGTCGATCGGGTGGTGCGTATCATGCACTTCGGCAACGAAATCGGTGATGGTAAGCTGCAGGCCGTTGGCGACGTAGCAAAGGCTTTCGTCCTCCGGCGCAAGGCCGAGCTTCGGCCCGAGGTAAAACAGGATGTTGGCGACATGCGGGATAATGAGGTCGCCGTCCTTCAGGAAGGGCGGAGCGAAGGGAATGTGCGGCTCGCCATCGCTCTTCATGATCTCGAGCATGGCGCCCGTTCCCCGGCCGGGCTGACGCGTGACGTCGACATAGTCGGCGGCGGCTTCCTCCAGCGCCAAGCGTACGAATTCGCCGCGGCCTTGGATGCCGTCCCAATAATAAAGCTCATATGCCATGCTCAACGCCTCGATTGACGACCGAAGTCTTTTCGCAGTTCGTCCTTGGCCTTTTCAAGGGTGCCGCGCCGCTTTTTCGACAGCTGCTCGCCAGCGCGGTTGATGTAGAAGGTCAGCATCGACATGGCAGCGCGAAACGGGCTGGACTTGCGGCGGTCGCTTTCCTCGGCGGAGCGCTTGATCGAGCGGGCGATCTCCTTCGGATCGTCCGATTTGAACACGCCTTCCTTGAGGTCCATCGCGTTGCTGTGTTCGGTAACGTCCTGCGACCATTTCTTCTTCGATTTGGCCATGACAAAATCCTTGCCGGACGGACTGGCGACAAACTGGCGCCTGCCGTCCTCTTCTCGATTGGTTGGAGCATGGTGCCGCCCGAGACCGCTCACACCCTTCGGCACATGTTTAGTGGTGGCTATGGTGCTCGTTGCGCTTGCGTGTCGCGGCCGCCTTCTTGGCGGAAGCGGAGCGTTCCTCCTTCGAGCGTGCCGCGGATGCAGCGCCGCCGGCCCGGCCGCCCTTTTTGGAGGATTCATGCGTATCCTTCTTGCCGCGGCCGGAACCGGATTTGTTGCCGCCGCCGCTTTCCTTGTTGACCGTCGCCCAGGCGCGCCGTTCGGCCTCCTTCTCAGAGACGCCGCGCTCCTCGTAGCTCTCCTCAATGTGTTCGGCCTTGCGTTTTTGCTTGTCGGTATAGTCGGATTTGTCTCCTCGCGGCATCGTCGCCTCCTGTGGTTTGCAAAGCGCTCGAGCGCGGTTGTAAGAGAATCCAACCGGTGGGAAGGGGAAAAGTTCCCTAGAGGGTCATTGTCCCAGATTTCGGAACAAAAGCCGATTTTGTCGGGTTTTCGATGGGCACGCCTACTTAAGCCCGCATGCAGCAAGGAACCGAGAACATGGAAAAACACATCGTCAAAGCCGATGGAAACGGCACGATCGACGTGAACGGCCAGGTATCGCCGGTCACCTACACGGTCAGCTTCAAGGAAGGGAAGGGACATTCCTACGAGGTCGATATCCGCCTGATGGCGCCGCGCGACTGGCTGCTGCGGAGGGGTTTCAAGAGGGATGCCGTGCTTGTCAGCCAGAGCGGCGCCCGCATTCCCGTCTATCACAATGACGGTAGTCGTTACGACGGCGGCAGCCATCACGATGGCGACCATCATGACGACGGCCGCCTCGATCCTGGCGACACGATCTCGATCGAATTGACGGCGCGCGACGACAGCTGCACCAGCGAGGTCGACCTGATGCGCAAATATCCCGAGTTCGACGGTGCGGTTAGGGCGGTTCAGCTTCGGAAAGCTGGACGGCTCTCTTGACCGCCCGGTCGAGCGCAGCTGTGGTGTAGGGTTTCATCAGCAGCACCGAGCCGGAGAAGCGAGCGGCGTCGGGCGGGTCGCTGTCGCCCGTGGCGAAGACCAGGCCGACGGAAGGAAAGGCTTCCCGCGCCTTGGCGGCGAAGGCCGAGCCCGACATGCCGGGCAGGCCGACATCGACGACGATCACGTTGATGAGCGTGTGACCAAGGATATCAATGCCCTGTTCGCCGCTGCCCGCCTCGATGACGTCGTAGCCGAGATCCTGCAGGATTTCGGCGGTATCCATCCGGATGAATGCATCGTCTTCGACGAGCAGCAGCTTCAGCTTTCCGGCCGTGCCGGGAACCTTTGGATCGGGTTGCTTTGCATTGGACACCGGCGCATTGGCCTCTGCCTGGTGGCGTTGCGGCCGGTTGGCGAGCACCTGGCGGATCTTGCGGGCGAGCTCCTCGCGCGTATAGGGCTTGGAGAGCAGCTCCAGGCCTGGATCGAGCCTGCCGCCGTGAACGATTGAGTTTTCCGTATAGCCCGAGGTGTAGAGCACGGCGATGTCGGGCAGGCGCTGTCGCGCCATGCGGGCAAGCTCCGGGCTGCGCAACGGACCGGGCATGACGACATCGGTAAAGAGCAGGTCGATGTGGGCACCGCTTTCAATGACGGTGAGGGCGCTTTGCGCATCCTTCGCCTTCAGCACGTAATAGCCGAGATCCGAGAGCATCTCGACGACCGTGGCGCGAACGCCCTCGTCGTCCTCGGCGACGAGGATCGTTTCGGTCCCACCGGTTGCCGGAAGGTTGTCGGCCGCCGCGGCGCGATCCTCGCTGCGCAACGAGCGGGCGAGGTAGAGTTTGACGGTCGTACCTTCGCCGATCTCGCTGTAAATCTTCACGTGACCGCCGGACTGTTTGACGAAACCGTAAACCATGGAGAGGCCGAGACCGGTGCCCTTGCCTTCCGGTTTTGTCGAAAAGAACGGCTCGAAGGCCTGCTCCATCACCTCTTGCGTCATGCCGGAGCCGGTATCGGTGACGGCGAGCACGACATATTGGCCGGCCTTCACCTCGGGATGGGTGCGGCTGTAGGAATCATCGAGGAAGGCGTTGCCGACCTCGATCGTCAGCTTGCCGACACCACCCATTGCGTCGCGCGAGTTGATCGCGAGATTGAGCAGGGCGTTCTCGATCTGGGCAGGATCGGCGAAGGTGTTCCAGAGGCCGCCGGAGACGATGGTCTCCACTTCGATTTCCTCGCCGAGCGCGCGACGCAGCATGTCATCCATGCCGGTGACCAGGCGGCCGATATTGACGACTTTCGGTTCCAGCGCCTGGCGGCGGCCAAAGGCGAGCAGCTGGCTTGCCAGTCGCGAGCCCCGTTCGACGGCGGCAAGCGCATTCGAAATGCGCTCTCTGGCCCGGCCATTTTCCGCCACGTCCTTGCCGAGAAGCTGCAGATTGCCCGAGATAACCTGCAGCAGATTATTGAAGTCATGGGCAACGCCGCCGGTGAGCTTGCCGATCGATTCCATCTTCTGCGATTGCCGGAGCGCTGCTTCAGCCTGTTGGCGATCCGCGATCTCGGCCGCGACCCGGACCTCGAGCATATCGTTGAGTTTGCGCAGCTGATCTTCCATGTGGCGGCGCTGGTCGATTTCGATTTTGGCGGCACGGAACAGCCGGATATTGTCGATTGCGACCGCCGATTGGCCGGCAAGGCTGACGAGGCTCGCCTCGGCGGCTTGAGAGAAGCGGCCGGGTTCGCCGTGGCCGAAAAACAAGCCGCCGATGACGCTGCCGTCGCGCGATTTCACCGGCACGGCAAGATAGCTTCTGACCGGCAAATGCCCTTTCGGCATGCCGGCATGCGGCGGATTCTGGCCGTAGCGCGGGTCGAGCAGAATGTCGTCGGAGCGCACGATGCCTTCACCGCTGAAGGTCGGCTCAAAGACCTTCGTATTGCGTGGCATCGGGAATTTCTCGAAGTTCTTCCGTTCGACGCCGGAGAGGGCGTAAAGCATGTAGCTGCCGCCCTCGCCATCATCGACATTGTAGAAGAAGGCGCCGAATTCGGCGCCTGTCAGCGTCACACCCGCATCGACGACAATCTGGGTGAGGCGTTCGACATCGGGCTCGACGGTGATAGCGGCGCCCGCCTGGTTGACGACGGCAAGCGCCTCCGATTTGGCGCGCAGTTCTTCCAGCGCCAGCTTCTCGCCCCGCTTGGCCGCCACTTGGTCGGTGACGTCGAGGGTCGCGCAAAGGATGCCGGCGATGGCGCCGTCATCGTCGCGCAGCGGCGTATAGGAGAAGGTAAACCAGGTATCCTCGGTGCGGCCGTCCCGGCGCATCGGGATGAGCAGCTCCTTGAAGAGCTGCGGCCTGCCTTCAAGCGTGCTGGCGACGATCGGCGAGAACTGTTCCCAGATATCCGCCCAAACCTCGCGAAAGGGTCTTCCGAGTGCGCCAGGATGCCGGTCGGGGAAAACAGGCACGTAGGCATCATTGTAGAGAAAGGCGAGATCCGGTCCCCAGGCGACGAATTTCGGCTGACGCGAATTCAACACCATTTCGGCGATATGCTTGAGAGACGCAGGCCAGCTTTCGGCCGGTCCGAGACCGACGGCGTCAAAGGCCGGATGCCGCAACAATTCGCCGATTTTCCCGCCGCCTCTCGGCCAGCCGTTGCCGACGCTTCCCATTCAAAACCGCTTCCCTATCGCCACCGCGCCGGTGCGAGCGGCAGCGATTCAAAGTTCTACAGCATTTCTTGGGCGCCTGAAAAGATGCGCGGCGCCGTAAGGATTCAGCTCGTCCACCGTCAACATAGAGACTTGCGATGGCGGGGAAAGGGTTGGGTTGAAATATGGTTGCCGCTCGGTATTCAGCGCTTTGTCATCGGGGCAAGTTCAGTGCTCGGTCTGCTGCTCGGCGACGACGCTCGCGAGCACCTCGTCGCTGCCGTTAGGGTAGATGGGAAGATCGAGCGTCACCGCCTCTTTCAACCCATCGCGCTCGATCGTGAAGAACTTCCTGATACGTCCTTCCCCGTTCTGCTCGCCGGATGGTTTTGCCTCTTTTGTCGAAACAAGACTGTGCTCGAAGCCCGCGGCGTCGGTCCCGGCGAAGGCCATCGTGCAGCTCTCGACGGGCTTCTCGCCGACCATGCCTCTTCCAACGACCAGGGCTTCGAAGGGCGCCGCGCTGCCCGCCCCGGTTATCCAGCCGTCGAACGCCACCGGCTCCGAAAGAGGAAGAATGCTCAACACCATATCGGCAGCAAGCGCCGGCCATTTGTTTCGGTGGGCGAGGGCGGCCGCGCGATCATACTGCGGCCCGCGGTCCAGACAGCGATCGACGAAACGGTCGAACGAAGACAGACCATCGTCCGCAAGGGCGGTGGTGAAAGGCACGAACGCAATTGCTGCCGAAGCAAGTATAGTCTGAAGTCTTCGCATCGGCCTGATCCTCATCGCGCGTCCAACCAGTTTGCTATCTCGACCGCGGCGACGGCGACGAGCACGAGGCCGGCCAGACCGGCCGTCGCGCGCGAGACAGAGGCAAGCAATTGCGGATGCCTTCTCATCAGATAGGAGATCCTTTCCCGGAAGACCACGGCGCCGCGGGACGAGATGCCGTCGCACTGCAGCCGGGTGATGGCGCAGAGATCAAGCATAGCGATGATCAAGGGCGCGAATGTGGACGGCCAACTCTCAGGACCGACTGCGCCTGCTCGGTTATCAGCCAAGATGTGAGACCCAGGGTCCGTCTTCGGGCGGCGGACCTTCCCCTCACCGGTTTAGTTCGCGACCAGTGGCACAAAAGCCGGGCGGAATCCGGCAGAGCTCAATCCTTGACGGGTTCGCCAAGCGTATGCATCAGGCGGTTCGCCCAGCCGAAGATCGCGGAAGACAGAACAAGGTCAAGGGATTCAAGCTCGGAGAGACCGACTTCGGCGAGATCCTGCGCATCCGCCTTGGTCGCTTGCGGAGGCGTTGTCGACAGGCGGGCGGAGAAGTCGAAGATCGCCTGCAGGTGCTCGTCGAGTTCCGCGCCGAGTTCATCGGCGAAGATCGCGTCGATCACGTCGGTCCGCTTGGTATAGTTGATGAACCGGGACGCGTGGACGGCGGCGCAGTAGACACAGCGATTGACGACAGACGCGGCCGTGGCTCCCAATTCGCGCTCGCCCAATGAAAGCCCGTCCTTCCCATACATGATCAGATTGAATAGTGGGGAGCGGACCGCAAGCGATTCCGGGTCGTGTGCGAGAGTCAAGACATAGGTCGAGATGCCCTTGTTGGATGGCGTGACCTGCATCGCTTCGCGCTGTTCCTCGGTGGCGGTCTCAAGGTCGACCGGTACGACGTAGGGCTCCCAGCGCGGAACCGTGGTGGTGAAGCTGTGAACGACGTCGCTCATTGCCTTGCTCCGATCAGCGCCAATCCTGCGATGACGCGCACCTGGTAGTTCACGAAGGCGGCCAGCTCGGAAAGGCGGACGATGTCGGCATCGCCAACGCCCACGCTTCGCAATGCTTCTATATGGCCACGGGTTGAATCGCGCGGCGCCAGCGTCAGTCGGTCGGCGTGACGGACGATCTCGGCGGTCCGGCCGTCATCCACGTTCGTGCCCGGTTGCGCGAGCAACGCAGTTGACTTTTCTGCGGCGCGTTTGACGAGATCATCGTAGTGATCGGCGAGCGCCTCGTTGCCGTTGTGCCGGGCCATGCGCGCGGCGAGAGCGGCTCTCAGTCCATGCGAAAGGCCGCCCGGATCGCGGGGAAGGAGCACGGCGTCGTGAGCAGCCTCGCTTAGGCGAAGAATCTCGGCACGCTTCTCGATGGCTTCGGCAAGCGCTGAGCCAGGCCTCACGGCGGCAAGAGTTTCGATGAGTGTCAAGGGGAAGCTCCTTTGCATCTCGCGGAGAGCACCAGATAGGCCTCGTCATGATCCATGTCAAATTAGCATGATATTCCGAACTCTATGTGAAATAATTATCTATTCTCCAGTGATTTAATGGAAAACTCATGCTTTAATAACATGAGAGGGAATGGTTGATGTCTTATATGCATAGTAACTCGATCGACATCCGACAGCTCGAGGCCTTCGCGGCAGTAATGTCCGCAGGGAGCGTAACCGGTGCGGCCCGTCTGCTTGGACGTTCGCAGCCAGCAGTTTCCCGGCTGATACAGGACCTCGAGGCCGATCTCGGCTACGCGCTTCTCCATAGAAGCAGCGGGCGCATCCAGCCGACCTCGCGCGGGCTGCGTTTTCATGGCGAGGTGGAACGTCACCTTGCGAGCCTCATCCATATCCGGGAGCGGGCGGAGGCGATCGGCCGCGACGAGCCGGCAACACTGACGATTGCCGCGACGCCGTCGCTTGCGGCAGGGCTCCTGCCGCAGGCACTGGGTGCCCTGCCAGCGGATCTCATTCCTCGCCATCTCCACGTCCAGGCGCTCGCGGCGGAAAACGTGGTGCAGGCAATCGTCGCTCGCTCGGCTGATCTCGGTATATCAAGCCTGCCGCTCGAGCATCCCGGTCTGGAAATTCACTGGATCGCCGAGGCTCCCTGCGTCGTCGCCATTGGTGCAGCCGATCCCCTGGCTGCTGATGAATTGGTTCGTCTGTCGGATATTGCCGATCGCCGAATCATCACCCTTGCCAATCCATACCGCCTGCGTCATCGCGTTGACGAGGCCCTGGAACGCGCCGGAGTCGCTCCGGAACGTATCATCGACGTGAATGCTTCGCTGACAGCGCTTTCGCTCGTCCGCGCCGGATTGGGTGTTGCCATCGTCGAGCCTGCGACCGTCTGTGGCGTGCCAATGGACGGGATCGTCATGCGCAAAGTCGACCAGAAAATTCCCTTCCTGTTCGGCGCGATCTCAGCAGCGGCGCTGCCGCTCACCCCGACGGTCACCGCCGTCATCGAGGCCGCACGCGCGGAGGCCCTGGCAATGCCCGGCTGTCGCCTGCTGGAAGCAAATGGTGCGGATGCGCTGGCTGATACTGTCTATGGGCAAGCCGTCAATTCTGAAGGAGCGCCCACATGAGCGACCTTTCTACGCTTCCCGACAACCTCGCCGCTCTCGAAGAGCGTCTGCGCCAGGACCTCTCGTGGTTGGAATTGCCCTCCAAGGCCTGGGTTCCTGCTCGCGAAGCCGATGGCCAGAAGGTCGTCGACGTTGTCATCATCGGCGGCGGCATGGCGGGCCTCGTTGCGTCCGGAATGCTGAAGCGTCTCGGCGTTGCCAACCATCTCGTCCTCGATAAGGCGATTGCCGGCCGGGAAGGTCCGTGGGTCACCTTCGCGCGGATGCGTACGCTTCGTTCGCCAAAACAGCTTACCGGTCCTGCCATGGGCCTGCCGGCGCTGACCTTCCGGGCCTATTACGAAGCGCGCTTCGGCCGTGCTGCGTGGGACGCGCTCGAGCGCGCGCCTCGCGAGACGTGGATGGAATATCTAATCTGGTATCGGAAGGTGCTGGAGCTGCCGGTGCGCAACGGCATGGCCGTCGATGCGATCCTGCCGCGCGAGGAGGGCATGTTCGACCTCGTCTGCAGCCAGGACGACGCCAAGGAAACGATCATTTGCCGCCACGTCGTGTTGGCAACGGGGCGCGACGGCCTCGGCGGCCCCTACCTGCCCGACATCGCCGAACATATCGACAGAAAATTCTGGTCGCACACCGCTGACGCGATCGACTTTGGGGCGCTGCGCGGCAAGCGGGTTGGCGTGGTCGGCGCTGGCGCGTCGGCGATGGACAACGCGGCGTCCGCGCTCGAAGCCGGTGCCGCGCGTCTCGATATGTTCGTCCGCCGCAAGACGCTGCCGCGGATCAACAAGTTCACTGGCATCGGCAGCCAGGGTGTCGTGCATGGATTTGCAGGACTTCCCGACGAGTGGAAGTGGCGCTTCCTGAACTATGCCATGGGTCAGCAGACGCCGCCGCCACGCCCGAGCGTGCTGCGCGTCAGTTCGTTCGAGCAGGCTCACCTTCATCTCGAGAGCCCAATCAGCGGTCTGCAAGAGCAGGGCGACCACGTCGTTGTAACGACCCCTCGCGCAAGCTATCCGGTCGACTTCCTGATCTTCGGCACGGGCTTCAAGATCGACCTAAGCAATCGGCCGGAACTGGCCGCCCTAGAACCATTCATCCGCCTCTGGCGCGACCGCTTTCCAACGCCGGCCGGGATGGCGAATGCGGAACTCGAAGGTTCGCCCGATCTTGGAGACGCTTTCGAATTTCTCGAGAGGGAACCGGGCTTGTGCCCGGCCCTGTCGAAGGTCCATTGCTTCAATTTCCCGGCAACGCTCAGCCACGGCAAGCTCACAGGCGACATCCCCGCAATCAGCGAGGGCGCGGACCGCCTGGCGCGCGGCATCGTCCGATCGCTCTTCGTCGCGGACCGCGCAAAACACTTCGAAAACCTGCAGGCCTTCGACACGCCGGAACTACTTGGAGACGAGTGGGCCGATGACGATACCGAGGCGCTCTCCGAATTATCTTCCGAAAGGAGCTGAGATCCGAAAATGCTTGAGATCAAGAAGCTGAAGCTGTCCTACGGTAGCACCCACATCCTCAACGGTGTCGATCTGTCGGTGAAACGCGGTGACGTGGTTTCGATCATTGGTCCGAGCGGCACTGGAAAGACGACGCTGTTGAAGTGCATCAATCATCTGGTGAAGCCCGCATCCGGAACGATTGCCTTCGACGATATCCGGATGGACTTCGCGCGCCCGGACAAGGCTGCGGTCCGGGCGATCCGTCTGCGCACCGCGATGGTGTTCCAGCAGTTCAACGTCTTCAAGAACATGACGGTCATCCAGAACGTCATGGATCCGCTTGTCGTCGTGCAGGGCAAGGCGAAGGAGGAAGCCCGCGCCATCGCGCTGCAGGAGCTCGAGCGAGTGGGGCTTTCCGACAAGCTCGACAACTATCCGTCGCAGCTTTCCGGCGGGCAGCTCCAGAGAACCGGCATCGCCAGAGCGCTCGCGGTCAAACCTGATGTGATGCTCTTTGACGAGCCGACCTCGTCGCTCGATCCCGAACTGGTGAATGAGGTTCTCAAGGTGATCAAGGATGTCACGTCCTCCGGCATCACCTCGCTTCTCGTCACGCACGAGATGCAGTTTGCCAAGAACATCTCGAACCGCATCGTCTTCATGGACCGGGGTGTCGTCGCAGCCGACGGCAGTCCGTTCGAAATCTTTGATAGCCCTTCCAACCCGCGCCTCGCTCAGTTTCTCAATTCCGAACGCGCGATCCAGTAAGAAAGGATGCCTGAAATGACTTCCATGAGTTCAATCTCGCGCCGTGGTCTCGGTCTCGCCGTAGCAGGCGTCGCGATCGCCTTCGCAACTGCGTCCTTCGCCGAAGACGTTCGGACGATCAAGATCGCCACCGCGGCGGAATCGAAGCCACTCTCGTGGGGTGCGATCGGCGTCGAACCGCAGGGCTACGAGCCCGACGTCCTGAAGGCGATCAACGCCAAGCTGCCGCAGTACAAGTTCGTGATGGAAGGCGCGGCCGACATCGCGCAGGAAACGGGTCTTGCGACGGGCAAGTACGACGTCGCGACTGGCGGCTACTACCGTGCTCCGGCTCGTGAGAAGCAGTTTCTCATCCCGGAAGCTCCGATCGGCGCCAGCCTGATCAAGATCTACAGCCGCAAGGACAGCGGCATCAAGGAAATGAAGGATCTGGTCGGCAAGAAGATCGTGCCGGTGACGGCAGGCGGCGGCATCTACAAGTTCGCGACGGCCTGGCAGGAAAAGAATCCCGACTACAAGATCGAGATCACCGCTTCGAGCGCAGGCATCCCTTATCCGGACCGTCTGAAGGAAGTCGAGAACGGCAAGTACGATGCGCTCGTCCTTCCGTCCAATCTCGGCGAGCAGACGGTGATCGACGAGCAGAAGCTGAACCTTCAGGCGAGCGAGCCGGTCGCGATCAACAACACCTTCGTGCTGATCCACCGCTCGGAAGAGAACAAGGCGCTCGCCGACGGCTTCGATAAGGCACTGAAGGAGCTCAAGGCCGACGGCACGCTCGCCAAGCTCTCGCAGAAGTGGTTCGGCGAGGACATCACCACATACATGAAGTAACCCCAGGCTTCGAAGCCGGCGACCAGGCCAAAGACTGAAAGAAGGAGCGTTCCCAAGTGGACCTTTCGATAATGATCCCCGAGTTGCTCTCGGCATTGCCGCTGACGCTTGCGATCACATTCACGGCCATGGCCGCCGGCTTCGTGCTGGCATTGATCGCGACGACGTTCCGGGTGCGCAGGATCCCGGTGATCAGCCAGTTGGCCGACCTCTACGTCTCCTATGCCCGCAGCGTTCCCGTCGTCCTTCAGTTGTTCGTCGCCTTCTATGGGCTTCCCGTGCTCGTCGGCCTGTTCGGTATCGGCGACTTCGTCTCGCCGACGATAGCCGCCATGCTGGGCCTCAGCCTCTACCATGGCGGCTATCTTTCGGAGGTCATGCGTCCGGCCTACCTCGCAGTCGAGCGAGGCCAGCACGATGCGGCGGACAGCCTGGGCTACACCTTCCGCCAAAAGCTACTGCGCGTCATCGCTCCGCAGGCCGTCCACATTGCGCTGCCGGGGTATGGCAACTCCATCATCTACCTGATCCACAACGTGGCGCTTGTCATGTACATCGGCGCGGCCGACGTGATGGCGACCGCCCACCTCGTGATGGAGCGGGACTACAACCAATACCAGTTCGAGACCTACCTCGTACTGGCGGTGCTGTACTCGGTCCTTTGCCTCATCGCCTGGGCGGTCGTGAGGTCCTTCGAGCGTCGGTCGGGAAGATATGTGCCCGGCGACGCGACGATCCGTGCCCCGCTGATGGCCAGCGTCTGATCGAGGAGGCAAGGCATGATTTTCGACAGCGAAGTTCTTCTCCCCGACCTTTATGAGATCCTCGGCGCTGTGCCGCTGACGCTTGCCATGGCGCTCGCAATCTTCGTCCTATCGACGATCGTCGGCAGCCTGTTTGCCATGGTCGAGTATCGGAAGATCCCGGTGCTCCGCCAGCTCGTCGTCGCCTACAAGGTCGCCTTCAAAGGCGTGCCCATGGTGATCGTAATCTTCCTTGCCTACTACGGCCTGCCGTCGTTTCTGCAGTTCACGACGTCGCTCGTCGGCATCGACTATAACGGCCACTCCACGCCCAACTGGGTGACCTTGATCGTCGCTCTCACCGCCTGCGTCGCAGCCTTCCAGGCCGAAGTCGTGAAGGGCGCCCTAAATTCTTTCGACACGGGGCAGGCGGACGCCGCCTATTCGCTCGGCTACAAGAAGAGCCAGCTCTTCCGCCGGGTCATGCTGCCGCAGGTGATCGTCGCCGCCATCCCGGATCTCGCCAACTCCTTCATGGTGATCATGAAGGCGCTGTCGCTCGGCTTCGCCATCGAGGTGGTCGACATCTTCGCGCAGTCGCAGCTGACCGCGGCGCTGAACTTCTACTACCTCGAAGCCTTCCTGGTCGCCGTGGTGATCTATATGGTGATCGCCTATGCCGTGACCCAAATCGCCGACAGAACGGAACGAGCTCTCAGAGTCCGGACCTGAGGGGGCATGCGCCCACTGCAGGCAATGCACTTCAGGATTCCTCGGGCGGCTTGAGGTGGCGGAACTGCAGCAACAGCAAGAGGTCGTATATGATCTTTAGGCCGGCACAGATGGCAAGCGGCCAAGCGCGATAGGACGCGGCGAAAAGAGCGCCCGCGAGGGCAGGGCTGGCCGCCGATGCGAGGCTGCGCGGCACCGATGTGAAGCTTGCGGCGGCGGCTCGCTCCGCCTCGGTGACAACAGCCATCACGTAGGAAGACCGGGTTGGCACATCCATCTGCGAAAGCGCGGCCCGAACCAGCAGCAAGGCAAGCACCAACGGCAAGGTGGGGGCGAATGCGGCAAGGGCGAGAGCTACGCTTGATGGAATGTGGGTGAACACCATGGTGTTCACGAGTCCAATCCGCTTCGATAGCCGGGCGGCAACAGGAAACGAAAACGCCGACAGAACACCCGTCCAGAAGAAAAACACTCCAGCCTCGGACAGCGAAAGATCGAATCGTTCGAACAGCCACAGCGCGAGCAAGGACTGCACAACGAAACCTCCAGCGAAGGCATCGAGACTGAAGAGGGCTGCGAGCTTCATGACGATGGCGCGCGAAGGCCCGAGTGCGGATGGCTTGTGCTCTTCGTGCGTCACCGGGCGAGGCGGTATGCAGGCATAAAGAAGGCCCCCGAGAATGCCAACGAGCGCATAGAGAACGAACATCAGCCTGATCGAACTCAGTTGCGTCATCCCGAGCCGGGTCATGACGTCAGGCAGCGCTGCGGCAAGCGCGCCGCCGGCGCTAGCAAGCGCCCCGACGAGGCTGTAGCGCGCGAACATCCTCGTTCGGTCGACGCTGGTCACCTCCCGGGCAAGGACCGCATGTTCAAGCGGGACGAAGATGCTCACGCTGCCTGCCGACGGGTTGATCGTGCCGGCAAACGCGATGGCGAGCAGCAGCGCATAATCGTCGATCATGGGCATGGCGACACCGGTGGCGACCATCAGGCCGGCGGCTGCCAAAAGCAGGCGGCGGAGATCATGATGCGCGCCGAGAAATCCGATGATGATCGTCAAAAGAGCGGATCCGAAGAGGGATGCCGTCGCAATGACACCGACCTGCAGGGGCGAAAATCCAAGAGCAAGGAGATAGACAGGCAACAGGATGGCCACGAAGCCGTCGCCGAAGTCGCGCAAGGAGCGCGCCGCAAAAAGCCAAGTCGCCGGCTGAACGCTTCGCGCCTGTCCCATTGTCCTCGATCTCATCCTGCTTTCCGAAAATCAATTCCGATTTTCGGGCCGACGCGCCAGGCCCACCCTACGTTTTAATCGTGCGTGGGCGCCAGCCGAGAACCGTTATTTCCGCTGCGACGCTGCGAAGGCGCGGCCAATGCCGAAGGACGGCAGTTGCAGCGGGGTGTGGGACTCGCGGAAAACCAGTCCGACCAGGTTATCGACGGCGAGGATGAAGCCGAGCGCCAGACCTAGATAAAGCAGAGCGGCGATGAGCACGAGCGATATTTCCATGGCTCACACCATTTGGATAGGATCGTTCATGGCTGCCTCCTCTTTCGCCACAAACAGTCTTTGTATGGTCTTGTTCCCGGCTTGCGGGCGAAGCCTCAACTTTTTTGGAAGCTTCAAAGCTTGCAGCGTCATCCGGTCTTTGTTCACCCCCGCGCGGCAGGTCCGCTTGCAATCTCTCTTAAAACCCAACTAATTCAGGGATATGACAAAGCACAGCCGAAGGGCGTCGCAACGACGCCCTTTTTTGAATGTGATCGGTATTCCAGCAGTCAGGATGCCGTCTTGCGGCTTGCCGTCCGCTTGGGCGCCGGAGTGACAACGCCGTTCGTCTTGGCGCCAGGGGCGGCCTTGGTGGTCGTTGCGGCGCGCTTGGCCCGGGGTTTGGCCTCTTTGCCGTTGGAAGAGGAGCCTTCGAGCGCGTCGCGCTCGTGGCGTGCCTGTTCCCAATGGATGGAATCCCGTCCTGTCGGATAGCCCTCTTCTTCCCAGAGGGCGTATGCACGTTTTTTGATCCACTCTTCCCGAGTTTCTGCCATCGCTGATCTCCAGTCACATTTTGCCGTCGTTCGAACGCGATACTGTCAGGATGGTTCCAGAGGAGGAGCGCGGTTTCAAGCGAAATCGGAACGCAACCGCAAATATTTCGCATTGCAGCATATCAAGGTTGAGAATCGGCATTCATCGAAGTTGAAATTCCGCCGCCCTGTGCAGATCTGACACGAATGCCTGGCGCTGCTTTTGCTGCTCGGCCCCATCGCGAATTCTCAGGAGATAGGAGGGGTGGATGGTCACCAGCACCGGCGGATGGTTTGCAGGCTGAAGGACATGACCGCGCTCGGGCGTCAATTTCGCCTTCGGCCCGAGAAGCGCGTAAAGCGCGCTTGCGCCCAGCGCCACTACGAGTTTCGGCTGCAGGATGTTGAGTTCCGCGCCGAGCCACCAGGCGCAACGCCTTATCTCGCCGGCATTGGGTTTCGCATGCAGCCGCCGTTTGCCGCGCGGCGTGAACTTGAAGTGCTTGACGGCATTGGTGACGTAGCAGCGTTGACGATCCAGACCGGCCTCCTCGAGACAGAGGTCGAGCAGATGGCCTGCCGGGCCGACAAAGGGCCTGCCGGTGATATCTTCCCGGTCACCGGGCTGCTCGCCGACAAGGACGATCTCGGCCTTTCCAGGACCCTCACCGAAGACGATCTGCGTCGCATTGCGATAGAGGTCACAGCGGGTGCAGTCCTCGGCCTGACGCCGGAGTTCGGCAATGCTTTCGGCATCCGCGACTTCGAGCTCCAAGGCAGGACCGACGTTTGCTGCGATGTTCATGATGGCAATCCTCATCTCCTGAGGAGGAATCGATCTCAATCGCGATTGTTCCCGCGATCGAACGGGGACCACGGCAAAACAATCCCGAGGAAAATTTCGCGCCATGGGGGAGCGGCGGCATAATTGAACGCCGCCGTTTCGCGGCTATATTGGCCAGCGATGTTCTATCTCCTGTCGACCTACTGGCCGCATATCCTCTTTGTCGTTTCGATCGCCATGGGAGCCGCGGCGGCGATCCATGCCGCCATGACCAAGGAGGAGGTGCGCGCGGCGATCGGCTGGGTCGGCGTCATCATCCTCTCGCCTGTTGTCGGTGCGCTGCTTTATGCGATTGCCGGCATCAATCGCATCCGCCGCGCATCGCTGAGCATTCGTCGCGACGCCCTGCTGCTTGCGCCCGGGACCGACGAGCTGGAGACGTTCGACGCCGACGCCGAGACCGTGATCAGCCAGTTCGGCCGCCGCTTTGCGGCGCTGCAGACGCTTGGCGACCGCGTCACACGCAACCCGCTGACCTCAGGCAATACAATCGACATGCTGGAGACCGGCGACGAGGCCTATGCCGCGATGAAATCCGCCATCGATGAAGCGGAGCGCAGCATCCTGCTCGAAACCTACATCTTCGACCGTGACGTCATCGGCCTGCGCATCGCCGATGCGCTGATTGCCGCGGTGAAACGGGGTGTGACGGTCCGGGTGCTGATCGATGCCGTCGGCGCGCGTTATTCGGTGCCGAGCATTCTTGGCCATCTCAAGGAGGGCGGCGTCACCGTCGCTGTCTTCAACGGCAATGTCATCATGGGTTTGCGGCTGCCCTATGCCAATCTGCGCACCCACCGCAAGATCCTGATTGTCGACGGACGCATTGCGCTGACAGGCGGGATGAATATCAGGGCGGGTTTCAGCGAGGAGGCGACGGGGGAGACTTTTGCCCGTGATACGCATTTCAGCGTCACCGGCCCGGTCGTCGCCGATCTCTTCGATCTTGCCGCCGAAGACTGGCGGTTCACCACCGACGAACTGTTGAACGACGAGGCCTGGCGTATCGAACCGCCGCAGCGCAGCCCCGGCGACCCCATCCTGATGCGCGTCGTCGCTTCGGGACCGGACCGCAGCCTGGAAACCAACCATAAGATGCTGATGGGCGCCTTTTCCGTTGCGCGTCAATCGATCCGCATCATGTCGCCCTATTTCCTGCCGGACCGCGAACTCATCAGCGCCCTGGTGACGGCGGCGCGGCGGGGCGTTGAAGTCGATATCGTCGTACCGGCTCTCAACAATCTCATGCTGGTCGATCGGGCGATGACGGCGCAATTCGATCAGATTCTCAAAAATTACTGCCGCATCTGGCGCTCGACCGGCAGCTTCAGCCATTCGAAGCTTTTGACGATCGACGGCACCTGGGCCTATGTCGGCTCCTCCAACCTCGATCCACGTTCGCTCAGGCTGAATTTCGAGGTCGACCTCGAAGTGCTGAATGAGGGCTTTGCCGCCGAGATCGACGAGCATATCGAAGAAACCCTGAAATCGGCAACGCTGGTGACGCTGGACGGCTTACGCGGGCGGCCCTTCCCGGTGCGGCTCATTGAGAAGGTGCTGTGGCTTGGTTCGCCCTATCTCTGACGGATTTTTTGCATTCCGACATGGCAAGTTCCGCGCGGCCGCCTATACTGCCGAGTGAGTTGCCTCGTTGATCAACGGAACAAGTGCGCTTCCCAATGCACGCCAGGAAAGACAGTCTTCCCGCCAGCATTCTCGCCTCGATCAGGAGCAGGAAAAAGCGGCTTGACGCGGCGCATATGGAGGCAAGGCCGCGGAGCGCCGGAACGTTGATCGCCTCCTACAATGTCCACAAGTGCGTCGGTACCGACCGCCGTTTCGATCCGGAGCGCACCAGCCGCGTGATCCATGAAATCGGCGCCGACGTGATCGCGCTGCAGGAGGCCGACACACGTTTCGGCGAGCGCACGGGCATACTCGATCTCGGCCGGCTGGAGCGGGAGACGGGGCTGATCCCTGTGCCGATCGCCGGCATGGCGAAGGCGCATGGCTGGCACGGCAATGTTGTGCTGTTCAAGAAGGGGCTGGTGCATGATGTGCACCAGGTGAAACTGCCGGGGCTGGAGCCGCGCGGCGCCCTCGTCGTCGAAATCGAGCTGGAAGAGGGCGGCGCGCTGCGGATCATCGCCGCGCATTTTGGCCTGTTGCGCCACAGCAGAGCCCAGCAGGCCCGGACCCTCGTCGAACTGATCAACGACAGGCATGAGATGCCGACCATCCTGCTCGGCGACCTCAACGAATGGCGGCTCGGCGACCGCTCGTCGCTGAACACATTCCAATCCGCCTTCGGCGAGCTGCCGCCCGCCGTGCCGAGTTTTCCCGCCGGCCTGCCCCTTCTGGCCCTCGACCGCATCATCGCCAACCGCAAGGGCATCATCTCCGAGGTGGAGGCGCATGATACACCGCTCGCCCGCATCGCCTCGGATCACCTGCCGATCAAGGCGCTCGTCGACCTGACGCCGGTGGGTGGGTAGCATCTCTAAGCTGATGTTTCGAAAGCTCCCGACGAGTATGATGCGTCTGACACTCCTTCGATAACTGCCTCGACTGCGCTTAAGAGGTCGCCCACTCCATCAAATGCGTTCTGGGCGTGAAGCAGGAAAGCCTTTGCCTCGCGGGAACGACATGTCGGATGTGACATCGCGTCTGCGGTCACTTCCTGCCTCTCGCCACTGGTGGACAAGGCAAAAAGATTGTGTTGCGGCGCCTTGGTCGAGGGGCGATGCTGACACCTATAAGGCCGCCAATTCGCCTTCTTCTGCGTCACTGGGCCATGAGTCTGTGACAATCACGTCCGCAGCGATGCCGACGACGTTCAGAACCGTCAATGCTCCTCATGCGCCTAACCGGCTCAGTCCTGACCAACAGCCGTTGGCCACAAATCGTGATCGTCGGGACTTTGTGGCATACCGAGCTCACGCTGCTGACGACGTGCAGCAGTCGCTGATGATTCACATTTCAAAGCAGGTCACAGGGTCTGCGTACACGCTGCCATCATGCGGCGGCCTCGTAGCCTCTAGAAGCCGGGCTCTCAAGGCCTTCAAGCTGAAAGCGTGCGATCATCTCGGTAAGTGCGAGCGCCTCTGACGATAGCTGTTGCGTGGCGGCATTGGTCTCTTCCACCATCGCCGCATTTTGCTGCGTCATACGATCAATATCGTTCACCGACGCATTGATCGAATTGAGTGTCGTCGCTTGATCGCGGCTTGACGCGGCGATCAGTTCAATATGGCCGACGATGTGGACGATCTCGCTGGAAATCTCCATCAGCGCGTCGCCAGTGCGGCCGACGAACTCGGAGCCCGACGCAACCTCTCGGACAGAATTGTTGATGAGCTCGCCGATTTCCTTGGCTGCGCGAGCCGATCGCTGCGCCAGCTCCCGCACTTCCTGCGCCACGACTGCAAAGCCCTTGCCGGCCTCACCCGCTCTCGCCGCTTCGACTCCCGCATTCAGGGCCAAGAGATTGGTCTGGAAAGCGATGGAATCGATGGCGCTGACAATTTGTACGATCTTGCCCGACGCGTCCTCGATCCGTCCCATAGCCGATACTGCGTTTTGGACCACCGAAGCCGAGGCGTCGGCGCCCTGTTTGGCGCGTTGGACAAGCGCCAGCGCTGCTGCTGCCCGTCCTGAAGAGGTGTTGACGGCGGAAGAAATCTCCTCCACAGCCGCTGCGGTTTCTTCAAGAGCAGCCGCCTGCTTTTCAGTTCGACTGGCCAAGTCATCGACGGCTTCCGCCATCTGGCGGCCATTATTGCTAATGAGGGAAGACGTCTCACGGATCTCGCAGAGGGTCTCTCTGAGACCCGCCACCGACATGTTGAAATCGGTACGGATCCGATCGAGCTCAGGGGCAAAGGGCGTATCGATCGCAAAATTCAACTGCCCGCGCGACAGCCGCGTGAGCCCTTCCGCCAGCGCCTCGATTGCGGCATCAACCTGAACCTGTGCGTTACGTCGCTCGAGTTCGTTGCGGGCGCGCTCAGATTCTGCCTCACGACGCGCGATCTCGGCCTGTTGTTCCATTTCGACTTTCGACAGCGCATTTTGTTTGAAGACCGAAAGCGCACGGGCCATTTCCCCGATTTCGTCGGCCCGTGTCTCGCCGGTTATTGTGGTGTCGAGCCTTCCCTCGGCGATCTTGCGCATCGCTGCGGTAATCTGGGCGATAGGTCCCTTCAGTGTGAAGACCAGCGCGGCACCTGCGGCCATGGCAATTAGGATGCCGATGACAATCGCGCCGCCGGATATCCTATTGGCCTGTTGACGATCCTGTCCAGCATTTTGCTTCTGCGTCTCGGCGAACTGCGCAAGCAGGTTCCAGGTGTTGTCGATCTGCTCCGCGGCGCGGTCGAACTCAGCAAGCTTGCGGAGCGCACCGTCGGAGAGCGCTGCCGCGTTCGCCGCAAGCAGATCGAGAACGGGTTGAGCCTTCTTCGGAATCTCGGCAAAAACCGGATCGTCGGTCACCACGCCGGCGAGACGGCCGAGCTCGGTCTGATACATGTAGATTGATTGCTGGACTTTCTTCACTCGCGCGTCGTCTGGCTTGCCTGCAAGTTCGGCGAAGCCGACGCGGATCTCGTTATTGCTGTTAACGATAGCACGCAGTTGGTTGCCGACGTTCGTCGCCTGAGAGATATCCTTGTCCGACGCGGCAAGCGCGAGTACTGAGGTCCGCATCAGATCGTCGCCAATTGTCTTGAGACTGTCCCCAATAGCAGCAAGATTAGCGATGGCGGTATCCGTTGTCGGGACATCCAAAGTGTCTGGCGACGCCTTCGAAGCGTTAAGGATGGCATCTACCGCAGCGGCATACTGCGTTGCGAGGGCTTCTCTGTCGGTCCCGATCGCAGGCGAAAGCTGCTCCCTTGTCTTCTGCAAATCGGGCGCATATTTGGCTAGAAGGCTAAGCTTGTCAGCCGACGTTGTAGCGTTCGTATAATCATTGCTAAGTTTTGTCGCAACACTGGCGGCCGCGGTGATGGAGACGGCGTTGCTGAGGCCGCTCTTGTTGGCATTTTCCATCTTTTTCGCACTCGCCATCAGCATGAACGAGCGCTTGCCAACCTGCCCTTGCAGGTCAAGAAGCGCCGCGGAAGCAGCGTCCACGTCGCTGAGAATTTTCTGCTGTCCCGTTTCGATTTGCCAGATCGCTTCGATCTTTTGCGGGATGATTTGCGACTGATCGAGCGCGCGGTCGAGAAGCCCCACATCGGTCGTCGGCCTTAGAGTCTCGATCGTCTGCTTCAGGTTTGCCAATTGCTCTCGGGCGTCCGCAAGCGCGGTGTCACGAGCTTCCTGCGACGGCTTCATCAGAAAGCCGGTCATGCTTGAAGAAACAAGCTTGAACCCGTTCAGAGACTGCAAAATATGGTTGGAGATCTCCATCCGACCTTCGAGAAGGCTCGACGCGTAGTACCCCGTCAACCCTACTGCGCATAGGCTAATGACGAATGGCGCCAAAAGCGCGAGCACCTTCGTCTGAATGCGAGCCCGCCACATCAACCCATGTACCATATATGCACCCCCCAAATTGAGGTAAAGCTGCCATCCTTTTCTTAAGGACCGATGAAGGGACTAGGCGTCGCCTCTGTTGCCGCGCGGAGAACAACACCGGCCAAATCGCGAAACGGAGGTGTCATTCGGTATGGCGATGGCCATGCCATGCATCTCCCTTGTAAGCCCCGGGCGAGCCGGAAGGCTTACGTGATCACGAGACGGAGAAGCGAAAGCCGAATTGACAATTCATCAGGCGTCCATGATCGCTCGATATGGATGTCAAGGTTTTGCGCTATCCTTTGCTCCAGGATGCTTTCAAAGCCGAAGAGGGCTGGGTCGGATCTGCATTCATCCGTCCGTGCCCGTCGCCAACGGAGAGCGCTCCGTACTTCGCAGCGTTCGTTGCGACTTCGTGAAACAGGAGCGCGAGATTGTGGAAATCGCGGTTCGGGCAGGTCGCAGGCGCCGACACTTTAGGCGCTCCCGGTGACGGGGCAATCCTTGCCGAGGTCCTGTTGATAATGTGCTTGGCCAAATCAGCTGTGTTTTAATTCAAGGTGCCTTTCAGGAGGCTGCCCTGGTACGTGGTGACCTACCGACGCAAAATGGCAAACCATAGAACCGCTTCTGCCCAGGGAGCGACGCAGCAAGATCGACCTTATTATAAACAACTCGGCTTGACGTCTTGCCACGTTTGAGAAATGCTAAGATGTCAGACCAATTGATCTGGCTGCCTGATAGAAAAAATGGGGAACCATGAAGGCAAATCGTAGCGACAGGCCGGTGATCCGGCCGCTTCCCGTCATGGACCGGGCGCGTCAGGTGACCGATGCGCTGGCGGATTATGTGGAGGAAGCGCGGTTGCAGGCGGGTGATCGGCTGCCGGCCGAGCGGGAGCTGATGGCGGCCCTTGCCGTCGGCCGTTCGACCATTCGCGAGGCGATCCGGCATTTCCAGGCGCTCGGCGTCATCGAGACGCGCAAGGGCAGCGGCACCTATCTGCTGAAGCCGGTGTCCCGGGCGACGATCCATATGCCGCTGTCCTTCGACGCGGCGCATCTGCGCGATGCGCTGCTGCAGACGCTGGAGGTTCGCCGCGGCATCGAATGCGAGGCGGGCATGGTCGCCGCCCGGCGGCGCACGACAAGAGACCTCGTCGTCATCGAGGAGAAGCTCAACGAGATGGAGCGGGTGCACCTGGAGAAGGGCACATCCGGGCCGGAGGATCTCGCCTTCCATCTCGCCGTCTACGACGCCACCCACAACCCGCTGTTTCGCCAGCTTCTCGAGCAGATGCGCGAGACATTCGAGCGCTTCTGGGAGCATCCGTTCGACCGGCAGGATTTCGCCCGCCGGTCCTTTCCTTTTCACCGCACGCTTTTCAACGCGATCGCTGCCCGCGATCCGGAGGCGGCGCGCGCGGAGACATTGAAAATTCTCGATATCGTCGAGGAAGATATCAAGGAAATGTCCAAATGAGTAATGGCGCAGATCCGTTCGATCTTGCTTCCCTCATCACCGCCCACGACGACGGCAACTTCGCCGACGCCGTCGTGCCGCCGATCTTCCAGACCTCGCTTTTCACCTTTTCCGATTACGACGAAATGATCACCGTCTATCGCGGCGAGAAGGTGCGGCCGACCTATACGCGCGGGCTGAACCCGACGGTGCGCGCCTTCGAGGAAATGCTGGCCAAGCTCGAAGGTGCGGAGGATGCGCTGGGTTTTGCGAGCGGCATGGCGGCGATTTCCTCGGCGGTGCTGAGCTTCGTCGAACCGGGCGACCGCATCGTCGCCGTGAAGCATGTCTATCCCGATGCCTTCCGCCTGTTCGGCACCATCCTCAAGCGGATGAAGATCGAGGTGACCTATGTCGACGGGCGCGACGAGGAAGCGGTCGCGAGCGCGCTGCCCGGCGCCAAGCTCCTCTACCTGGAAAGCCCGACGAGCTGGGTGATGGAGGCGCACGACGTCGGTGCGCTGGCCGCCCTCGCCAAGCGCCATGGCGTCGTCTCGATGATCGACAACAGCTGGGCGAGCCCGTTCTTCCAGCGGCCGCTGACGCTCGGCGTCGAGCTCGTCATCCATTCCGCCTCGAAATATCTCGGCGGCCACAGCGATGTGGTGGCGGGCGTCGTCGCCGGCTCGAAGGAAATGATCGCGCGCATCAAAGCCGAGGCCTATCCCTATCTCGGCGGCAAGCTTTCGCCGTTCGATGCCTGGCTGCTGATCCGCGGCCTGCGCACGCTTCCGCTGCGCATGAAGGCGCATGAGGCATCGGCGCTTGAAATCGCCAGACGCCTGCAGAAGCTCGAGGTGGTGGAGACGGTCTGCCATCCCGGGCTTGCCAACCGCCTGCCCGCGGGGCTCAACGGCACCTCGGGCCTGTTCTCGTTCATCTTCCGCGACGGCGTCGATATCCGCGCCTTCGCCGACCATCTCAAGCTGTTCAAACTGGGTGTAAGCTGGGGTGGGCATGAAAGCCTGATCGTACCAGGCGAGGTCGTGCTTCAGCAGAAGGCACAGCCGAACTCCGCGCAAACCTTCGGCATCCATGCGCGATCCGTACGCCTCCATGTCGGCCTCGAAGGAACCGAGGCTCTGTGGAGGGACATCGAGGAGGCGCTCGCCGCCGCCTCACAATCCTGAAACCCGAGAGAAACCTAACAAGGGGGAACTGAGCCATGAAAAAACTAATAATCTCGACGTTCTTTGCTTCGATGATGGCCGGCACGGCCTTTGCCGATACGACGCTCAAGCTTGTCGAAGTCATCACCAGCCCGGAGCGCACCGAAACGCTGAAATCGATCGTCGGCAAGTTCGAGGCCGCCAATCCCGGCACCAAGGTCGATATCATCTCGCTGCCCTGGAACGAAGCCTTCCAGAAATTCGCGACCATGGTCTCGGCCGGTGACGTGCCCGATGTGATGGAGATGCCCGATACCTGGCTGTCGCTCTATGCCAATAACGGCATGCTCGAAAGCCTCGAGCCCTATCTCGAAAAATGGGAGCACACCAAGGAGCTGACGCCGCGCGCGCTCGAGCTCGGCCGCGACGTCAAGAACACCGCCTACATGCTGCCCTATGGCTTCTATTTGAGGGCAATGTTCTACAACAAGAAGCTGCTTTCGGAGGCTGGTGTCGCCGCGCCGCCGAAGACGCTCGAGGAGTTTACTGCCGCGTCCGAAAAGGTCTCCAAGCTGCCGGGCAAATATGGCTACTGCATGCGCGGCGGCCCGGGCGGCCTCAATGGCTGGATGATCTTTGCCGCCACGATGGCCGGCGACAACAAGTACTTCAAGGAAGACGGCACCTCGACCATGAACAGCCCCGGCTGGGCAAAGGGTATCGAGTGGATGGTCGATCTCTACAAGAAGGGCTATGCGCCGAAGGACAGCGTCAACTGGGGCTTCAACGAAGTCGTCGCCGGCTTCTATTCCGGCACCTGCGCCTTCCTCGACCAGGATCCGGATGCGCTGATCGCCATTGCCGAACGCATGAAGAAGGACGATTTCGGCGTTGCGCCGCTGCCGAAGGGGCCCGACGGCAAGTCCTTCCCGACCATCGGCTATGGCGGCTGGTCGATGTTTTCGACGAGCGCCAACAAGGATCTCTCCTGGAAGCTGATCGCGACCCTCGAAGGGCCGGAAGGCAATATCGAGTGGAACAAGCGCATCGGCGCCCTGCCGGCCTATACGGCGGCCGAGAAGGATCCCTTCTATGCCGGTGACCAGTTCAAGGGCTGGTTCGAGGAACTGGCGGATCCGAACACCGTGCCGACCGTGATGCCGACCTATCTGGAGGAGTTCGCCTTCTTCAAGGATTCGCTCGCGATCAAGACCTCGCAACAGGCCTTGCTCGGCGATATCTCGGCGAAGGACCTGGCTGACCAGTGGGCGGATTATCTGACCAAGGCGCAGCAGAAGTTCCTGGCCAAAAAGTAATTGGTGGGCGCTGAGTGCGGAGCCCCCTCATCCGGCCCTTCGGGCCACCTTCTCCCCGCTGGGGAGAAGAGAACGGAGACGTCGCGGCATATTCCCTTCTCCCCAGCGGGGAGAAGGTGCCGGCAGGCGGATGAGGGGGCCTCGACCTCCTGCTTCAGAAGTATCACCCGGGCGAGACTCCGCTGATCAAGACAATGGAAACCGCAATCCGATGACCATTTCCGCCGATATGCTCGACATGCGTCGCGACCGCAGGCCGTGGCTGCGCCGTCTTGCCGATGCTTCGGAGCCCTATCTCTACAGCGCGCCGTCGCTGATCCTGATCATTGCGGTGATGCTGGTGCCGCTGACGCTCGGGCTGTCCTATGCCTTCCGCGATATTCAGCTGCTCAACCCCTTTTCCGGCGGCTTCATCGGGCTCGAGCATTTTCGCGAGTTGTCGAGCGACGCGGCTTTTTACGGTGCGCTGAGGAACACGCTGTGGTGGACCGGCGCATCCGTCGTCTTGCAATTCATCTTCGGCCTCATTCTGGCGTTGCTGCTCGACAAGCCGTTCCCGGGCCGCGCAATCGCGCAGGCGCTGGTCTTCCTGCCCTGGGCGGTGCCGTCCTTTCTCGCAGGTCTCAACTGGGCCTGGCTGTTCAATCCGGTCATCGGGCCGATCCCGCACTGGCTCTTCGCGCTCGGGCTGATGCATGAGCCGGGCAACATTCTATCCGATCCCGATCATGCGATGTGGGGGCCGATCGTCGCTAATGTCTGGTGGGGCATTCCGTTTTTTGCCATCACCCTGCTTGCGGCGCTGCAGGCCATCCCGCGCGATCTCTACGAGGCGGCCTCTATCGATGGTGCCGGCTGGTTCCAGCGTTTCCGCTCGATCACCCTGCCGTTTCTCGCGCCGACGATCGCCATCACCGTGCTCTTGCGCACCGTGTGGATCTCCAACTTCGCCGATCTCATCGTCGTCATGACCAATGGCGGGCCGGCCGACCGGACGCAGATCGTCGCGAGCTACATCTTCACCACGGCCTTCAAGCGGCTCGATTTCGGTTACGCCTCGGCGATCGCGCTGGTGTTGCTGGCCCTGCTGCTTGCCTATTCGATGCTGATCATCCTGCTGCGGCAGACGCTGCTGAACAAGGATTGAGGCCATGAAACGATCCGTCATCCCAACGATCGCGCACCGTCTGGCGATCCTCTGCTATATCGCTTTCGCGCTCTTCCCGCTCTTCTGGCTGCTCAAGGTCTCGGTGACGCCGAACGATCTGCTCTATACCGAGGGCGTGCGGATGTGGCCGTCGCGCACCAGCTGGGATCACTATGCTTTCGTGCTGCAGCACAGCGCCTTTCCCACTTTCTTCAAGAACAGCCTGATCGTCTCGGCCTCGACGGCCGTGACCGTGACCATCTGCGCCTCGCTTTCCGGCTATGCGCTGTCGCGCTTCGATTTTCGGGCGAAATACTGGATCGTCGCCCTGATGCTGCTGACCCAGATGTTCCCGCTCGTCATGTTGGTCGCGCCGATCTTCAAGATCCTGTCGCCTCTGCATCTGACCAACAGCCTGACCGGCCTCGTCATCGTCTACACCGCTTTCAACGTGCCTTTCGCCACCTTCCTGATGCAGTCCTTCTTCGACGGCATTCCCAAGGATCTCGAAGAGGCGGCGATGATCGACGGGGCGACGCAGTTCACCGCGTTTCGCCAGATCATCCTGCCGTTGACGCTGCCCGGCATCGCCGCGACGCTCGGCTTCGTCTTTACCGCCGCCTGGAGCGAACTGCTCTTCGCGCTGATGCTGATCAACGGCAACGATGCGGCGACCTTCCCCGTCGGGCTTCTCACCTTCGTTTCGAAATTCTCGGTGGATTTCGGGCAGATGATGGCGGCGGGCGTCATGGCGCTCATTCCTGCCGGCCTCTTCTTCCTGCTCATCCAGCGTTATCTCGTCCAGGGCCTGACGGCCGGCGCGGTCAAGGGTTAAACAGAATGGCATCGATCGATATCCAGAATATCCGCAAAGCCTATGGCCACGTGCAGGTGCTGCACGGCGTCGACCTAGACATCAGAGATGGCGAATTCGTCGTGCTCGTCGGTCCCTCCGGCTGCGGCAAGTCAACGCTGTTGCGGATGATTGCCGGGCTGGAGGAAGTCACATCAGGTGAGATCCGTATTGCAGGCGCCCGGGTGAACGAACTGCATCCCAAGGACCGCGACATCGCCATGGTGTTCCAGTCCTATGCGCTATATCCGCATATGAATGTCGCCGGCAATATGAGCTACAGCCTGAGGCTGCGGAAAACGGCGAAGGAGAAGATCGCGAGCGCGGTCTCCGCGGCCGCCGCCAAGCTCGGCCTCGACCCGTTGCTTGAACGGCGGCCCAAAGCGCTCTCCGGCGGCCAGCGCCAGCGTGTCGCCATGGGCCGCGCCATCGTCCGCCAGCCGAAAGCGTTCCTGTTCGACGAACCGCTCTCCAACCTCGATGCGCGCCTGCGCGAACAGATGCGCGCCGAAATCAAGAAACTGCACGGCGAGCTGAGGGCGACCTCGATCTACGTCACCCACGACCAGATCGAGGCGATGACGCTGGCGGACCGGATCGTCGCCATGCATGGCGGCGTGGTGCAGCAGGTCGGCAGTCCGCTGGAACTCTATGATCGCCCCGCCAATCTCTTCGTCGCCGGTTTCATCGGCTCGCCCGGAATGAATTTCCTCGAGGCCAGCTACACCGCAGGCGGCGTCAAGCTGAAGGATGGAACGATCGTGCCGCTGGCAAAGCCGCTGCCGCTTGCAGACGGCACGAAGGTGACGCTCGGCATTCGGCCGGAGCATGTGCTGATGACGAACGACGGGAGCGGGCTTGCCACCGACGTGGAACTCGTCGAACCCACCGGCTTCGGCATTATCCTGCACCTCGCCCTGCATGGCCTGCCGTTCAAGATCTTCACTCTGGACCGCGAAGCGCTGAAGGCGGGGCCGAAGGTCAATGTCGCCTTCCCGCCCCAATATCTGCATGTGTTCGACGGCGAGGGACAACGCATCGAATGAGCAGTCACTACAGGGAGATCGGTCCGCAGCGGCTTTATCTTCTGGTTGTTTTCACCTTAAAAGCACTTAGTCAAGAAAAACACCTATCAGATTCAAGGAGATGAAAGAGACTCGGAAAAAGCGTGGGTAATTCTGATTAAGCTATTGAAATTTGATTCGTTTTGACTCGGAACCAATCGTAAACTGATTCGGTTGACTCGCACAGGTTGCGTCAGGAGCGCGAGCGAGATGGTTGCCCCGAGGGCGAATTGGAAGGGTTTTATCAAGTTCGGAGAGGTGGCTTTCCCGGTGGCGCTCTATACCGCCGCCTCCACATCCGAGCGGATCGCGTTTCATACGCTGAACAGGAAGACCGGCAACCGGGTGCGCCGAGAATTCGTGGACGGTGAGACCGGCGATCCGGTCGAGCGCGAGGACCAGGTCAAGGGTTTTGAGATCGAGGACGGCCGCTATGTCGTGCTCGAGCCCGAGGAAGTCGCGGCCGCCATTCCCGAAAGCGACAAGACGCTGAAGGTGGAGGCCTTTATTCCTTTTGACGAGGTCGATGACGTCTATTTCGACAAACCTTATTATCTGGCTCCCGACAAGATGGGCAGCGACGCTTTCAAACTCCTGAGGGATGGTATGAAGAAAGCCAAGGTCGCGGCCATTGCCCGAACGGTGCTGTTCCGGCGCCTGCGAACGCTCCTCATCCGGCCCCATGGAAAAGGGCTGGTCGGCTCAACCTTGAACTTCGATTATGAGGTTCGCTCCTCCGAGAAGGCATTCGAGGAGATGCCGGATCTCAAGATCGAAGGCGAGATGCTGGAGCTTGCCAAGCACATCATCAACACCAAGAAGGGCGAGTTCGACCCGAAGCAGTTCGACGACCGTTATGAAGCGGCCGTCGCCGAACTGGTGAAGGCCAAGATCGAAGGCCGCACCCTTCCGAAGAAAAAGGCGCCGCCGGCTCCCAAACCGAGCGACCTGCTACAGGCGCTACGCGAAAGCGCCGGCATGGCGACGCCGGCCAAGACGAAGCGCACCGCTGCAAATGCCAATGCCGGAAAGAGCAGACAGAAGGCCGCGCGCGCGTCGACGACGAAATCACGCAGCCCGGCCGGCGCCCACCAGCGCCGCGCCGGGTGATCGGAGGTTTCCATGGCGATCCGGCCTTACTGGAAAGGCTACCTCAAACTGTCGCTCGTCACCTGCCCGGTGCAGATGATGCCGGCCACTTCCGAAAATGAGAAGGTGCGTTTTCACACGCTCAATCGCGCCACCCAAAACCGCGTCGTTAGCCACTATGTCGACGCCGTGACCGGCAAAGACGTGAAAGATGAAGACGAAGTGAAAGCCTATCAGCGTGGCGAGAACGAATATGTCTTGCTTGAAGACGAGGAGTTGGAGAACGTTGCGCTTGAAAGCACCAAGACGATCGATATCGAGGTCTTTACGCCGCGCAACGGCGTCGAATGGATCTGGCTCGACACGCCCTACTATCTTTCACCGGACGATCCGGTCGGCCAGGAGGCGTTCTCGGTGATCCGCGATGCGATGGCCGCCGAGGACATGGTCGGCATCTCGCGACTGGTGATTGCGCGCCGCGAGCGCGCCGTGATGCTGGAGCCACGCGGCAAAGGCATCGTTCTTTGGACCCTGCGTTACGGGGACGAGGTGCGCGACGCGGAGAGCTATTTCGAGCGGGTAGACGATCAACCGGCGGACAGTGAGATGATGCCGCTGGTCCAGCAGCTCATCAAGAAGCAGACGCAGCACTGGACCCCGAAGATGGTCTCCGACCCCGTGCAGGATAGGCTGCTCGACATCATCGAGGCCAAGAAGAAACAAATGAAGAAGCCCGTCAGAGCAAAATCCAAGGGCAAGGAGAAGGCGGAGCCGGTGCCCAGCAACGTCATCAACATCATGGACGCCCTGCGTAAATCCGTCGATGCCGAGAACCGACCCGACAGGCATTGAGCGATGACCAGACCACGCGGCCCCTCCGCTCCGCTTCTTCGCGATTCGAATTCCTCCATACAATCACGACCTCTCCGTCGGCGTGATCCCGACCAGCCAAACCTGCCGTTCGATGCGATGCCGTCGAGAGTGGAGCCGTGCCTGGCCTTGCTGAAGCAGACGGTGCCGCAAGGGCCGGATTGGCTTTATGAGGTGAAGTGGGACGGCTACCGATTGGCGCTCCACATCGAGCCAAAGGGTATCCGCATTCTCACCCGTGGCGGACATGACTGGACCCACCGATTTCCTAACATCGCCGCAGGGGCAAGAGAACTCGGTGTATCGACCTGCATTCTCGACGGAGAAGCGGTCGTCCTTGATGACGAGGGTCGCTCCGACTTTGGGGCGTTGCAGCGCTCGCTCGGCGGACGGGGCGGCAAACGAATCTCGACCGAATCCCTCTTCTACGCCTTCGATCTATTGTATCTCGACGGTCACGACCTAACGCGCACCGAGCTCTCGGTCCGCCGCCATCTTCTCGAAGATCTGATCCCCGAGACCGAGGATGGCGCTATTCGGTTCTCGCAAGACCTGGATCTGGGTGGCGAGGAACTGCTTGAGCACGCATGCCATCGCGGCCTGGAAGGCATCATCGCAAAGCGCAGGGACAGCCCTTACCGCAGTGGTCGTCTGGGGGACTGGCAGAAGATCAAGTGCGTTCAGAGCGAAAGTTTCATGATCGTCGGGTACGAGGAATCCGTCAGCAACCGCGGTGGGCTCGGCAGTCTTTTGCTTGCGGGTCGAAAGGGTCACGACTGGATCTATGTCGGCTCCGTCGGCACAGGCTTCAACCGAACGGAGGCGGAATATCTGCGCAAGACGTTGAACCGCCTCCAGACGAAAAAACCTGTCGTGCCGCTCAAAGGAAAGCGCCTCGTCTTTTCTCAACCAACCCTCGTCGCGGAAATCGAGTTTCGCGGCTGGACGCGTGAGGGCAGCCTCCGCCACCCCTCATACAAAGGCCTCCGCGAGATCCAGGATAACGCAGCCGTCTTCGATATGACTGATGCCGCTGCAATCAGATGAGTGCCGCGGGGCGATCAGTCGTGTCAGGCGGCATGCTTACCGGTGCGGCCGAGCCTCTTGATCGCCTGCTCCAGGGGACGCTGCCCCTCGCAATAATCCTTCCAGGCGGATGACTTCGATAGCAAAGCAGGCACGGTTCGGATCGTAAACCTTTTAGGATCGAGGTCCGATTTCACCTGCGTCCACGTCAGAGGCATTGACACGGTCGCCCCTGGGCGGGCTCGAGGGGAAAGCGGCGCCACGGCCGTCGCCATGCGATCATTGCGCAGGTAATCGAGGAAAATGCGACCGCCCCGCAGGCTCTTGGTCATCTTGATAAGGTAGAGATCGGGGTTGTTTCGGGCCATCTGCTGGCAGACGTCATGCGCGAAGGCCTTCGCTTCGGGCCATGACAACGGTTTTCGCTTGTTGATTGTAAGCGGGGTCACGACATGCAAGCCCTTGCCGCCAGTCGTCTTGCAGAAGCTGATCAATCCGAGGTCTTCCAGCCGGTCGCGCATCTCGCGGGCAGCGGCAACAACCGTGGAAAAGGGAACATCGGGACCGGGATCAAGATCGAATACCAGGCGGCCAGGAACTTCCGGTTGCCCGGGTTCACAGTTCCACGGATGGAGCTCGACCGCCGCGATCTGGGCGACTGCGGCGAGCCCCTCGATGCGGTCGATCTGGAGGTATGGCTTCTTGTCGCCGAATACCTTGACCAATTCGAGCAGTTTGGATTGTCCCGGCATGGCATGACGCTGGAAGAACTGCTCGCCACCAACGCCATCCGGCGCGCGGATGATGGAGCAGGGCCTGCCCTTGAGGTGCTCGATCATCCAGTCGCCGACCGCCTCGTAATAGCGGGCAAGGTCTTCCTTGGTTACCGGCTCACCATCATTGGCGTCCGGCCACAATGGTTTGTCCGGGCTTGAAATCAGCACACCCATGACATCGGCCTTCTGACCCTTACGGCGCGTTGTTCTCGGTGTGGCGCTCGGCGTCGGCCCCGTAATCTCAGCTGTTGATGATCTTGGCGATCTCTCCGCCTCGACTTCCTTGGCCGGCTTGTCTTCCCGCAAGCCCTTGAAGGCCGCCTGCCGGACGAGACCGTCCGCGGTCCAGCCCTCGAATTCGATCTCGGCGACAAGCTCGGGCTTTACCCACACCACCTCAGCCTGCTTCTTCGGAGCGCCGATACCGGTGAACGGCGACTTCGTCGTCTCCAGCGCATTCAGTTTCGGAAGCAGTGTTTCGACTTTCTTGGCGCCGTAGCCGGTCCCGACACGGCCGACATAGACAAAATGATCGTCGCTGAAAACGCCGACGAGAAGAGATCGAAACTTGCCGTTGGTCTTGGCATAGGCGCCGATGACCACCTCGTGCCCCGCCCGGCATTTCGACTTCGCCCAGCTTGCCGTTCGACCGGATTGATAGGGGGCATCTGCCTTTTTCGACACAATGCCTTCCAGCGATAGCTTGCATGCCGACCTGAGCACGGCGTCGCCGCCGCCTGTGAAATGTTCGACGTAGCGGATGCGAGGGTCGTTGCCGGCCTCCGCGAGAAGCTCCTGCAGTCGCGTTTTTCGTTCAATGATGGGCTTGAGGCGGAGATCCTCACCGCCGTCATAGAGGAGGTCGAAGGCGAAGTAGACGAGGCTGCCGGTCTTGCCTTCCGACAGCGCCGCCTGAAGCGCGGCGAAGTCAGGCGCGCCGTGCTCATCGAGAGCGCAGATTTCACCATCGATTATGCAGTCTGGAAGCGCTGACGCCGCCTCGGCGATTTCGGGGTATTTGGCCGTCCAGTCGAGACCTTTTCTGGTTTTCAGCGTCGCTTCGCCGTCGAGCACACGCATCTGGATGCGGTAGCCATCGAACTTGATCTCGTGGATCCAGCTGTCGCCGCCAGGCGGCCGCTCCAGCTTCTCGCAAAGCTGCGGCGCGATGAAATCCGGAAGATCAACCGCCGTCGCGGTGCTGGCGCGCTTTCCGCCTCTCGCCTCCTGCCGCTCCTCGGCGGCCAGTCCGTGATTGCTGTCCCAGACGGCGTCAGCTTCGATCTTGCCGCCTTCCACCATGAAGGGTTTCGGCTTGCGCCCCTTGCCGGCCGCGATCATTTCCATGCTGCGGCCCGAGGCGACCGAGGTGACGTTCTCTTCCAGAATGGCAGCACCGTCTTCCTCCACGGAGAACTCGTCGTGATGCTTGATCAGCAACCAGTTGGTACGCTTGCTGCGGTCGCGATCGTTGCGCATGCGCACAAGCACGAAGCTGCCGTGCAAGCGCTCGCCCTCGAGCGTGAACTTGAAATCGCCCTTGGCAAGCGCCTGCTCAGGGCTCTTCCGCCCCTCCGGCTCCCAATAGCCGCGATCCCACAGCATGACCGTGCCGCCGCCATACTGGCCTTTCGGAATCGTCCCTTCGAAATCGCCATAATCGAGCGGATGGTCCTCGACCTCGACGGCCAGCCGCTTGTCTTGCGGATCGAGCGACGGACCTTTCGTGACAGCCCAGCTCTTGAACACGCCGTCGAGCTCAAGCCGCAGGTCGTAGTGCAGACGTGTCGCATCGTGCTTCTGAATGACAAAGCGACGGCGGTTGCTCCGTTTGAGGGGCCGCTCGCCGCTGGGCTCAGCAGTCTTCTGAAAGTCGCGTTTTGATCGATAGCTTGATAGCTTGTCGCTGGCCATGGCTGTTCCCGGGCATTCGGTCCTCAAACGAAATATTGGTGATCGTTGTTCCAGCCGCGGCAGCGTTCCCCGTTTGAGTAGGCACGACAGCGACGGTTCTACGGGGAAACAACTACAATTTCAGCTCCGAAGCCCAGACGGCAAAGGAGATCGAGATGCCTTGGGTTTTGATCTGGCGCGGCTCCTCCCGGGGCCGCGACAGGTATCTTGAAATCAGGGTCCCGACGTGAACTGCGCACGCCTGGCCCTTAGCCAAGAGCAGCGACACGCGTGGGTCGCACCGGGCGGCTCGTAGCCTGCACCTGCCAGGGAGCCACGACCGCGGGCATGCCGGCTTCGACGCACGCGGCCATGAAAGCCTCCCGCGCAATCAAAGGGGCAATAATCCGGTTAAGAGCGCCCCGACAGGTCTTGACCGCGCGCTTGTGGCGCTCTCCGTGGCCCAACGGCCATTCGTTTTCCAGGAAATCCAAGGCGTCATAGACGCCCGTAAAAGTTCGTTCCAGGCCGCACTGCAGCCGGACCGTCACTGGACGAGTCCAGAGCACATCGTTCAGCGGCATTTTCTTCTTCCTCCTTTCGATGCCAGCTTGATCCCATAAAAATATTGGAAATGGCTGCCGGTAGTTCAAGACCGCAGCGATAATCCATTAATGGCGTATGCCTACAGGACAAATTCCGCCTGCCGCTGTTGGATGCGAGAGAACGATTGCTACAGCTCCTCGGCTAGACGCGCCCGGGCGAGCCAGATCATCCCCGCTCCTCAGTAGGGGCCGTCGTCATAGAACCATGCGCCGAGCGGAAAATTCTTTTGTCGCCTCGCCCGGAAGGGCTATATCCTCTGGTGATCTCATTGGATTGGATTGAAATGACCGACACTGTTCTCGACCGCTTCCTCCGTTATGTCGTTATCGACACTCAATCCGATCCCTCCTCGTCGACGCAGCCGACCACCGAGAAGCAGAAGGATCTCGGCCGGATTCTGGTCGACGAACTGCTGGAGATCGGGCTTTCCGATGCCCATCTCGATGAACATGGCTATGTCTATGCCACCATTCCGGCCAATAGCGACAAGGCGGTGCCGGTCATCTGTTTCTGCTCGCATATGGACACGGCGCCCGATTTCAGCGGCACGGATGTCAAGCCACAGATCGTCAGGAATTATGCCGGCGGCGATATTCGGCTCATTGGCGAGTCGAGCCGGGTGATCCGTGTCGCCGAACATCCCGAACTGAACAACCAGGTCGGCAACGATATCGTCACGACCGATGGAACGACATTGCTCGGCGCCGACGACAAGGCGGGGCTGGCGGAAATCATGACTGCGGCCCAGATCCTTGTCGACAATCCCGATATCCGGCACGGAGCGATCAAGATCCTGTTCACGCCTGACGAGGAGGTCGGTCGCGGCGTCAACAAGGTCGACCTGGATAAACTCGGAGCGGACTTCGCCTATACGATGGACGGCGAGACGGCGGGTCACATCGAGGACGAAACCTTCTCGGCCGACGGCGTCGAGATCGGCATAACAGGCGTGGCGATCCATCCGGGCTTCGCCAAGGACCGTATGGAGAACGCTATCAAGATCGCCGGCGCCATCATCGACCGGCTGCCGAAAGATTTGGCGCCGGAGACGACGGAAGGCCGGCAGGGCTTCATCCATCCGGTCGGCGTGACCGGCTCGATGGAAAAGGCGTCGCTGAGCTTCATCATCCGCGACTTCACGGAGGAGGGGCTCGCTGAGAAGGAGGCGATGCTGGAAACTATCGTCAAGCAGGTGATGTCGGCCTATCCCGGCTCGACCTACCATTTCCAGGTGACGGAACAATATCGCAACATGAAGACGGTGCTCGACCGCCATCCGGAGATTGTCGAGAACGCGCTTGAAGCGGTGCGTCGTGCCGGCATGACGCCGGTACGCGGCAGCATCCGCGGCGGCACGGACGGCTCCCGCCTCTCCTTCATGGGGCTGCCGTGCCCGAACATTTTTGCCGGCGGCCATGCCTTCCACTCGCCGCTCGAATGGGTGAGCCGCCAGGATATGGAAAAGGCGGTCGCAACGATCGTGGAGCTTGCAAAGATCTGGGAAGAGCGCGCCTAAGGCGCTCCTCCCGCTAGGAAAATCCAGTTTTAGCCGCCATTTACCGGGATCTCGCCGCGCAGCATCACGCTGTCATAGGCGGGACGGGGGGTCGGGATCGCGATCCGCATCGCCGGCTCGGGCGCAGGCGCGGTTTCCGGTTGGGTCACCGGAGCCGTTATCTGCATTGGCGCCGTGCTCGCCGTCGCCATCGGATCGGGCGCGGGCAGAGGAACGGGAACGGCCGAGGGTATCAGCGCCTCGAATTGCGGCGGCAGCATGCTTTCGCCGGGCACATAATTCATCGCCACCTCATAGGACGGCAGCGGCGGCGGCGTTTCCAGCATGCCGTTCGAATCGCGCTTCTCGTAGAAGGCGTTGCCGCCGGCGACCGTCACATAATGCATGTTGTCGTAGGGGAATTTCAGACCATCGGTGTGGAAGAACATTGCATCCTTCACGGCCGGATGGCGCGCCCCCTTCAGCAGGATCGCATCAGCCGCGGTGGCAAGTTCCGGTTCCGCCTGAGGCTTGACTTCGCGCGTCATGACCCCGGGCGCAAACTGCTTCTCCTGGGCGACGACACCGCAGATCGATGGGGGGTAGGCGCCTGACGTCAGCCTGTTCATGACGACGGTGCCGACGGCCAGATAACCATCCTCGTCGGAATGCTGCGATTCGAAATACATCGCGCGCTTTAGGCAGTCGCGATCCTTGGCGGTATAATTGAAAGTGACTTTCGCCGCTTGAGCCTGTTTTGTCTTTGCCGGCGTCGTCGCCGGCTTCGGTGTTGTGGTGCAGCCTGCAGCCGCCAGTCCTACGAATAAAATCCCGATCAGGGATTTTCGAAAGGAAATCTCCGCCCTCAACGCCAGGTGCCTCCTATGGGATTAGTCCAGCCCTTTATGATTAACGCGCAAAATCTTTTACTCGTCATATGACTGAAATACAAACAACCTCAGATAACAAAAGGCCGGATGGACTCCCGCGAAGGGCGATTCCGGCTGAGGCCTGGGACCGACCGATGCATAAATCCGGAGGGTTAACGAATTATTAAGCAAGCGCCGTGAGCGCGTCAGGAACGACGCGCGCAATCGGGATCAGCCGCGGAACAGCTTCCAGCGGGTCGGCTTGAACGCCACGCGGTGACGGTCGAGCCGGTCAGCCTCGCTCGGCGGCAGCTCGATTTCGATATTTGGCCGGTCATTGCCGATATCGAGTTCGATATGGCGCGTACCGGCGACGCGGCGGCTGGAGACCGGCTGGCCGCCAATGCAGTTTTCGGCTGATTCGCAGAGCCTGACATCATGCGGGCGGAAGTAGAGCTGCGCCGGTCCATCCGGCTCGCCCTCGGCATTGAGGCCGAGCGAGCGGCCTTCGAAGAGAATATCGCCGCCCGAAATCTCGACCTGCAGGCAGTTGGATTGGCCGATGAAGCCGAAGACGAAGGGCGAGTTCGGATAATCATAGACTTCGTCGGGCGTCCCGACCTGCTCGATCGCGCCCTGGCTCATCACGACGACGCGATCGGCAAGCTCCAGTGCCTCATCCTGGTCGTGGGTGACGAAGACGGTTGTGTGGCCGGTACGGTCGTGGATCTCGCGCAGCCATTTGCGCAGGTCCTTGCGCACCTGAGCATCGAGCGCCCCGAAGGGTTCGTCGAGCAAGAGCACATTCGGCTCGACGGCCATGGCGCGGGCGAGCGCCACGCGCTGACGCTGGCCGCCGGAAAGCTGGGCGGGATAGCGTTTTTCAAGGCCGGACAACTGGACGAGGTCAAGCAGTTCCAGCGCCCGTCGGCGGATATCGGCCTTCGCAGGCCGCCGCGCGCCCTTTCTGACCCTCAGGCCGAAGGAGACGTTGTCGAGCACCGTCATGTAGCGGAAGAGGGCGTAATGCTGGAAGACGAAGCCGATATTGCGCTGCTGCACCGATTTCTTCGAGGCATCCTCGTCGCCGAAGAAGATCTGTCCCTCGGTCGGGCTTTCCAGGCCGGCAATCAGACGCAGCAATGTCGTCTTGCCGGAGCCCGAAGGGCCGAGCAGTGCGATCAGCTCGCCGGAGCGGATGTCGAGCGAGACATCGTGGAGCGCCGGAAAACGATCGAATTCCTTGCGGATGTTTTGAACGCGTACTTCCATTCCAGATCCTTCAGTGCCGCCGGCTGGCGGAGATTTCAGCGCTGTAGCGCATTTCCAGCAGCGTCTTCAAAACAAGAGTCACGAGCGCGAGCAAGGCCAAAAGCGTGGCGACGGCAAAAGCGCCGGTGAAATTATATTCGTTATAAAGAATTTCGACCTGCAGCGGCATGGTGTTCGTCTGGCCGCGGATGTGGCCGGAGACGACAGAGACCGCGCCGAATTCGCCCATGGCGCGGGCATTGCAAAGCAGCACGCCGTAGAGCAGGCCCCATTTGATGTTCGGCAGCGTCACGTGCCAGAAGGTCTGCCAGCCGCTGGCGCCGAGCGACAGGGCTGCCTCCTCGTCGGCCGTTCCCTGCTCCTGCATCAGCGGGATCAGCTCACGGGCGACGAACGGGAAGGTGACGAACATCGTCGCCAGGATCAGCCCCGGCACGGCGAAGAGGATCTTGATGTCGTTTGCGCTGAGCCAATGGCCGAGCCACGTGTTGGCGCCGAACAAGAGCACGAAGACCAGGCCCGAAATCACGGGTGAAACCGAGAAGGGCAGGTCGATCAGCGTCGTGAGGAATGCCTTGCCCTTGAACTCGAACTTGGCGATCGCCCAGGCGGCGGCGACCCCGAAGGCGAGGTTCAGCGGTACGCTGATGCCGGCGACGACGAGCGTAAGGCGGATCGCCGAGAAGGTCTCTGCATCGCCAAGCGCCTCGAGGAAGGGGCCGGCACCTTTGCGAAAAGCCTCGACGAAGACGGCGGCGAGCGGCAACAGCAGGATTAGCAGCAAGAAAAGCAGCGAAACGGCGATCAGCGTGTATCGCGCCATTCTGTGTTCGGTGGTCACCGAACGCAGTTTCGTCGGTTGAACGGTCGCATCAAGCGCCATAGCCGTACCTCCGCCTGCTCCAGCTCTGGATGAGATTGATGACGAGCAACAAGGCGAACGAGATCACCAGCATGATCGCCGCGATGCCAGTCGCTGCCGCATAATTATACTCTTCGAGTTTGATGACGATCAGCAGCGGTGCGATTTCCGATTTGAACGGCAGGTTGCCGGCGATGAAGATGACCGAGCCGTATTCGCCGACGCCGCGGGCAAAGGCGAGCGCGAAGCCGGTCAGCACGGCCGGCGCCAGCCCCGGCAGCAGCACGCGGAAAATCGTCTGGAAGCGGTTGGCGCCGAGCGTTGCCGCGGCCTCTTCGACCTCCTTGTCGATTTCCTCCATGACAGGCTGCACGGTGCGCACCACGAAGGGCAGGCCGACGAAGATCAGCGCCACGACGATGCCGGCCGGGGTAAAGGCAATCTTGATGCCGAGCGGTGTCAGCAACTGGCCGACCCAGCCGTTCGGCGCGTAGAGCGCCGCCAATGCAATGCCGGCGACGGCCGTCGGCAGCGCGAAGGGCAGGTCGACCATGGCGTCGATGACGCGCTTGCCGGGGAAACGGTAGCGTACCAGCACCCAGGCGAGGATGATGCCGAAGACGGCGTTGATGATCGCAGCGATGAAAGCGCTGCCGAAGCTGATGCGTAGCGCGTTCAATATGCGCGGATCGAACGCGATCGACCAGAATTTCTCCCAGCCGAGCGCGCTCGACCGGACGGCAAGGCCGGAGAGCGGGATGAGGATCAGAAGGGTGAGCCAGGTCAATGTAAGACCGAGCGCCATTCCGAAACCCGGAATGACGCTCGGCCGCTTGAACCGCCACCGCGTGGGGCTATGTGCTTTCATGAAGTCTATTATTGGGCCGGCTTGTAGATTTGGTCAAATACCCCGCCATCGCCGAAGAATTTCGGCTGGGCTTCCTTCCAGCCGCCGAAGTCGTCGATGGTGGCGAGCTGCAGCTTCGGGAAGCGGGCGATATCGGCCGGATCGGCGGCTTCAGGCTTGATCGGCCGGTAGTAGTGCTTTGCGGCGATCTTCTGGCCTTCATCCGAATAGAGGTAGTTGAGATAGGCTTCGGCGACCTTGCGCGTGCCCTTCTTGTCGACATTGCCGTCGACGACGGCGACTGGCGGGTCGGCGCGGATAGAGAAGCTTGGCGTCACGATCTCGAACTGGTCAGGACCGAGTTCTTCGAGCGAAAGATAGGCTTCGTTTTCCCAGGCGAGCAACACGTCGCCGAGGCCGCGCTGGACGAAGGTGGTCGTGGCACCGCGGGCGCCGGTGTCGAGAACAGGAACATGCTGCAGCAGTTTCGTCACATATTCCTGCGCTTTGGCATCGTCACCGCCATTTGCCTGCTTGGCCCATGCCCAGGCTGCCAGGAAGTTCCACCGTGCGCCGCCCGAGGTCTTGGGGTTGGGGGTGATGACCTGCACGTCATCCTTGACCAGGTCGCCCCAGTCCTTGATGCCCTTCGGGTTGCCCTTGCGGACGAGGAAGACAACCGTCGACGTATAGGGCGTCGAATTGTTGGGCAACTTGGTCTTCCAATCGGCCGGGATCTTGCCGGTCTTCTTGGCGATGGCGTCGATATCGCCTTCGAGGGCCAGGGTGACCACGTCTGCGTCGAGACCGTCGATGACCGAGCGGGCCTGAGCGCCGGAGCCGCCATGCGAGGCCTGGATCGTCACGGTTTCACCCGTATCCTTCTGCCACTTGGCGGCAAAGGCGGCGTTGAAATCCTTATACAATTCGCGAGTCGGATCATAGGAAACGTTGAGAAGCGTTTGATCGGCGAATGCCGGAGCGATGCCCCCGATCGCAAAGCTGCCTGCCATGACCGCGGCTGCGATGAGCCGGGTGAACCGTTGTGTCTGCATTGAGGAACCCTCTCCTGTTATGTCTTAACTCTATCAAGTCAGTCGTATAATGAAACAAAGGTTCTTCCGGTTCCGGGCTTGGCCTTAGAATGTCATTCCATTTCGGGGCTGATTTGGAAATGAGCGTGCCGAAGTTGGCCGCGGCCAATTGGGGCAGACCGTGTTTTTTTAGCCACAGTTCTTCCACGAAAGCGCCATGGTGAAGCCGATTTTTGTGATGGTTTTGCCGCGATGACACTTGCGGATTCCTATATGGGCCTCCGTGCGGTCGTGTTCACCGGCCGCTACGTGGGGGCATCCCTTGAAATGCGCCTCACAATTCAAACCTGTTAGGGCCATTCAAAATGAATATCAGAACTATCCTTTTTGCCTCCGTTGCCGCCCTTGCCGCGGCCTCCGGAGCACGCGCAGCCGACGCCATCGTGGCGGCGGAACCCGAGCCCGTGGAATATGTTCGCGTTTGCGACGCTTACGGTACCGGCTATTTTTATATTCCGGGAACGGAAACATGCCTTTCGATCGGCGGTTACATCCGTACCGAAGTGCGCTTCGGTGACAACATTGCCGGCGATTCCGACGTAAACTTCTGGACTCGCGGTCAGGTCACCTTCCAGGCCAAGAACGACACCGAGTACGGCACGCTGACCGGCGTCCTGACGCTGCGTTACAATGCCGACAACGCCTCCGATCAGGAAGCGCTGCTGGACGAGGGCTACATCGATATCGCCGGTTTCCGCGTCGGTAAGCTCTATAGCTGGTGGGACGACGACATGAGCGGCGAGACCGATACGCTCGCCAGCAACGAGACGACCCACAACTCGATCCGTTATCAGTACGAGAATGGCGCTTTCGCCGCCGGCCTCTCGGTCGACGAGCTGGAAGAAGACTATGCCACCAAGCCGGGCGAAGGCCCGAACAACTTCGGTGTCGCAGGCCAGGTTTCCTACAAGGCCGGCGCCATCAGCGCTTACCTGCTTGCCGGTTATGACACCGACACCAGCGAAGTCGCCGTCCGCGGCATCGTCTACGCCGACATCGGTCCGGGCACGCTCGGCATCGCCGGCGTCTGGGCAAGCGGCGCCAACTACTACTACGAAGAGTCCGAATGGACGATCGCAGCAGAATACGCCTTGAAGGTCAACGACAAGTGGACGGTAACCCCGGGGTTCCAGTACTTCGAAAACATCGCCCTCGAGGCTGACGGTAACGGCTTCACTGGCGGCAGCGCCTACACGACCGGGGTGACGATCGACTACCGCATCGTGGACGACCTCAGGACGAAGCTCAGCGTGCAGTACCACGATGAGGACGAAGGCGACGACGAAGTCTTCGGCTTCCTGCGCTTCCAGCGCGATTTCTAAGATCGTCCTATACAGACGAGCGGGCGCGGCCTTCGGGCCGCGCCTTTTTATTCCCGGGAATCAGCGATGAAAGCGGAATAGAATTCGTCCGCCGTCCTTGCCTTGCGCATGGCAGCAAGCACGCCGTCCGATTGCAGCCGCCGGGCGATGGCCGAGAGCACATTCAGATATTCGGCGCGATTGTTCGCCCCGAAGATGAGCACGAAGGTGATATCGGTCGGGATATCGTCGATCGCCTCGAAATCCAGCGGCTGCGCGAAACGAATGAGAAGGCCGCGAGGGCTCGTCATGCCGTCTATGGCGGCATGCGGGATGGCAATGCCATTGCCGATCCCCGTAGAGCCGAGCCTCTCACGCGCTTCGAGCGCCTTCAGGATGGTCTGGCCGTCGACGGAGAAGGCCTTCGCCGCCTTATCGGCGATGATCTGCAGCGCGCGCCATTTCGTCGGTGCCGAGACACCGATGAAAGTGTGCTCCGGCCGGATGATGTTGTGAAGGTTCATGTCATTCTCGATGTGGGCGGCTCGATGTGGTCGGCATCGGGGGGGAGGAGATGTCAGTCCGCTTCCCTGAGCCGGTAGCCGACGCCGGTTTCGGTGGTGATATAGTGTGGCTGGTCGGGGCTCTGCTCGATCTTCTGCCTGAGCTGCCTGATATAGACGCGCAGATATTGCACGTCAGCCGCCGGCCCCCATACCTGCTTCAAAAGAAACTGGTGTGTCAGCACCTTGCCGGCATGCTGGGCGAGCACGCGCAAGATGTCATATTCCTTAGGCGACAATTTCATTTCCTCGCCGTCGACCTTGACGATGCGCTTGACGAGGTCGACCGACAGCCCGCCGGTCTGGAAGATCGCCTTTTCGCCCTGCTGCTGCAAGCGATGGCGCAGCGCCACGCGGATGCGGGCGCCAAGTTCGTTGATGCCGAAGGGCTTGGTGACATAATCGTCGGCGCCGCTTTCCAGCGCCTTGACGATGCCGGCCTCGTCGGTGCGGCTGGAGAGGATGACGACGGGTAGGGACAGGCCTTCGTCGCGCCACTCCTGCAAGAGGTCATGGCCAGGCGTGTCGGGCAGGCCGAGATCGAGCAGGATGAGATCGGGCCTGCCGTCGGCAACCGATTGGCGGGCGATTGCCGCATTCGGCGCCTCCTGCACCTCGTAGCCCTGCGCGGTCAGGCCGACGCGAAGAAGCTTGCGGATTGGAGGCTCGTCGTCGACGACGAGGATCTTGACGGCTGAACCGGTCATCTGAGTTCATCCAGTTTCGGTATGTCGTTGGGTTTCGGCAGGCGGATGGTGAAGACGGCGCCCGGGCGGCCCTTTCGGTTGGCGGCGGTGATCGTGCCGCCCATCGCCTCGACGAAACCGCGGCAGATGGAAAGGCCGAGGCCGGTGCCGGCGCGCACCTGATCGCCCTTGCGCACGCGATAGAAGGTGTCGAAGACGCGGGTAAGGTCGGCGGGTGGAATGCCCGGGCCTTCGTCCGAGACCTGCAGCACGACATTGTCGGCATCGGCCCAGCCCTCAATATGGACCACGGATCCCTCGGGCGCATATTTCGCGGCATTGTCGAGGAGGTTGAAGATCACCTGCTCGAACAGGACAGGATCGACGCGCACCATCGGCAGGTCGGCGGGAATGCTCGTCTCGGTCTTGTGGCGCTCGAGGATCTTTGCGGCGCGACGCAGCGCGCTGCCGACGATATCGCCGGCATAATGCAGCGCAAAATTCGGCTCCATCGCACCGGATTCGATCTTGGTCATGTCGAGCAGGTTGGCGATGAAACGATTGAGGCGCTCGGATTCGTCGACGACGGTGGAAAGCAGATCGGCGCGGTCCTCCTCCGGCATGGAGGCGAAATAGTCGCGCAGCGTGCCGGCGGCGCCCAGGATAGCCGCAAGCGGCGTTTTCAGATCATGCGAAATCGAGGTGAGCAGGGCCGAACGCAGCCTGTCGGCTTCGGCCGCAAGCCTTGCCCGGTCGACATCGGCGACCAGCTGGACGCGTTCGATCGCAAGAGCCGCCTGATCGGCCAGCGCATCGAGCAGCCGCTGCTGCTCCGGCGTCAGCAGCGGCCCGTCGCGGCGGTCGCTGTCGAGGCCGATGACGCCGACGGCGGTGCGCCCGGTCCTCAGCGGCACATAGAGCCGCTTGGCGCCGGGCAGGGTATCGGCGCCGCGGCCGGCGGCGTGATTGTGCTCCCAGGCCCAGCGGGCGGCGGCGATATCGGCATCGTCGAGCGTGTCGTCGGGCGGATAACCGGCCTTGACGGCGATGGTGCCCTCTTCCGGCAAGAGCAGCACGACACGGACCTTCAGCATGGAGGCGAGCTGGAAGGCGGTCGCCCAGAGCACGTCGTCGAGCGTACCGGTGCCGGCGAGCTTCTTTGAGAAAAGATAGAGATCTTCCGTCGTGCGGGCCCGCTGCCTGGCGGCGGCAGCCTGCCGCTGCACGGTCGCGGTCAGATTGCTGGCGATGATGGCGACGCCGAGGAAGAAGAACAGGGCCAGCACGCTTTCCGGATCGCTGATCGTCAGCGTATAGCGCGGCGGCAGGAAGAAGAAGTTGAAGGACAGCGCGCCGAGAATGCAGCTGTAGAGCGCCGGCCGTAACCCATGCAGCACGGCGGAGGTCAGCACCGCCATCAGGAACACGAGGGCAAGGTTACGCACGTCGAGCACCTGATCGAGCACGATGCTGACGCCAAGCGCGATGACGACATAGACGGTCGCCAGCAGATAGGCTCTGAAATCGAATTCAGGGGCCGTGGCCGCCGCCCGGATGCCGCGCGCGGTGGTGCCGTCCTTCTCATTGCCGGAAATGACATGGACGCTGATCTCGCCGGTCTTGCGGATCAGTTCGTCGGTGATTGAACGGCTCCACCAGTCGCGCCATGTCGCCATCTTTGGGGCGCCAATGACGATGTGGGTGACATTGTTTGCTGTGGCGTGACGGACGAGCTCTTCGGCGACCTCGCGGCCCGGAATCGTGATCGCCTCGCCGCCGAGCTGTTCTGCAAGACGCAGCGTTGCGGCAACAGTGTCGCGCTCAGCTTCGGTCAGATTGACCGAATGGTTGGTCTCGACATAGACGGCGGCCCAGGGCGCGCGCAGGCGCGAGGCCATACGAGCTGCATATCGCACCAGCGAGGCGGAGCGCGGGTGATGGTCAATCGAGACGAGGATACGTTCGCCCGCCGCCCAAGGGCCGGAGATCGCGTGAGCCTGCATGTGGGTGAGCAACTGATCGTCGACGCGCTGGGCGGTTTTGCGTAGCGCAAGTTCTCTCAGCGCCGTCAGGTTGCCCGGGGTGAAATAGTTTGCCAATGCCCGCTCGGCGGTGCGGGGCACATAGACCTTGCCGTCATGCAGGCGCTTGATCAGATCGTCCGGCGTCAGATCGATGATCTCGACGTCGTCGGCCAGGTCGATGATCGAATCCGGCACCGTCTCGCGCACGCGGATGCGGGTGATCTGCGAGACGACGTCGTTCAGGCTTTCGACATGCTGGATGTTGAGCGTCGTGTAGACGTCGATGCCGCGGCCGAGCAATTCCTTGACGTCGAGGTAGCGCTTCGGATGGCGGCTGCCTTCGGCATTGGTATGGGCGAGTTCGTCGACCAGAACGAGATCGGGCCTGCGGGCGAGGATGCCGTCGAGGTCCATTTCCTCGAGCGGACGGCCCTTATAGTCGATTTTGACGCGAGGAATGATCTCGAAACCGGCGAGCAGTGCCTCGGTCTCCTTGCGGCCGTGAGTCTCGACGACGCCGATGACAACGTCGAGGCCGTCGGAGAGTTTGGCACGGCCGGAGACCAGCATTTCATAGGTCTTGCCGACACCTGGGGCGGCGCCCAGAAAGATCTTCAGACGGCCGCGCATCTCCGCCCGGGCTTTTTCGAGAAGCGCATCGGGCGAGGGCCTGCCGGCCTGGTCGCGGTTGTCGTCTGGCATGCGTGTTGTCTTTCTGCGAATGGCTGCAATCGAGGTTCAGCTGGCGGATGGCATTCCCGATGTTGACGCGGCGAGAGCAGCCCCTCATCCGGCTGCCGCCACCTTCTCCCTGTAAACGGGGCGAAGGGGACGCGCCGCGACCTCTCCGTCCCTCGCCTAGCTCTCGCTTGGCACGTCCCTCTCCCCGTCAGAACGGGGAGAGGGTTAGGATGAGGGGCAGCCGTTAGCGCCAACCGGACACCAGTGAGTAAAGCCCGAGGATGACGCAGAGTGGGGTTGGCCTTGTCGCCAAACCACAGCATCTAACCTGCCAAACTCACTCAGTCATAGAAGCATCAAGGCTCTGGTTCAACGCCAGAACATTGACGGTAGGTTCTCCCAAAATGCCGAGTTCGCGGTCCCGGACGGCGCCGTCGACCAGCGCCTTGATCTTCGCCTCGTCGATGTTGCGTGCCTTGGCGACGCGCGCCACCTGGAAGTAGGCGGCCTCCGGCGAAATATCAGGATCGAGCCCGCTGCCGGACGCGGTGACGAGGTCGGCCGGCACCTTGGCGTTTGGGTTTGCCGCCTTGGCTGTTTCGTAGTCGCCCTTTACGCGGTCGATCAGTTTCTGGCTGGTCGGGCCTAGGTTCGAGCCGCCGGAGGCGGCGGCATTGTAGCCATCGCCGGCGGCCGAGGGACGGCCGTGGAAATACTTGTCGCTGGTGAACGCCTGGCCGATCAGCCTCGAGCCGATCACCTGACCGTTCTTCTCGATCAGGCTGCCATTCGCCTGGGTCGGGAAGAGCGCCTGGGCCGCTCCCGTCATGGCGAGCGGATAAAGCAGGCCCGTGATGGCTGTAGTGGCAACGATCATAACGACGGCCGGGCGAAGTTCTTTCAACATTGTTCTTAGCTCCTAGAGATGTCAGGCGAGACGGAGGGCCGCGACGGCCATGTCGATCGCCTTGATGCCGATGAAGGGAACCACAATGCCGCCGAGGCCGTAGATCAGCAGGTTGCGTGACAGAAGCGCGCCAGCGCCGATCGGACGGTAACGCACACCCTTCAGCGACAGCGGGATCAGCGCGATGATGATCAACGCGTTGAAGATGATCGCCGAAAGGATGGCGCTCTGCGGAGTCGAAAGCCCCATGATGTTGAGGATGCCGGGCTGCGGGTAGAAGGTCAGGAACATCGCCGGGATGATGGCGAAATACTTGGCGATGTCGTTGGCGATCGAGAAGGTCGTCAGCGCGCCGCGTGTCATCAACAGTTGCTTGCCGATTTCGACGATCTCGATGAGCTTCGTCGGGTCCGAGTCGAGATCGACCATGTTGCCGGCCTCGCGGGCTGCGACGGTGCCGGTGTTCATGGCAACGCCGACGTCGGCCTGGGCCAGCGCCGGGGCATCGTTGGTTCCGTCGCCGCACATGGCGACGAGTTTGCCCTTGGACTGTTCCTCGCGCATCAGCGCCAGCTTCATCTCGGGTGTTGCCTGGGCAAGGAAGTCGTCGACGCCGGCTTCGGCGGCGATGGCCGCTGCTGTCAGCGGATTGTCGCCTGTTATCATGACGGTACGGATGCCCATGCGGCGAAGCTCGGTGAAGCGTTCGCGGATGCCGCCCTTGACGATGTCCTTCAGCTGGATGATCCCGAGCAACCTGCCGTCGCGAGCAACGGCGAGCGGCGTGCCGCCTGACTTGGCGACCTCGTCCGATATCGACTGCAGCTCGCGCAACAGCTCGTTGCCATTCTTCGAGGGGGCGTCGCCTTTGACATAGGCGAGCACCGTATCGACCGCGCCTTTGCGGATCGAAGCGCCTTCGAGATCGACGCCGCTCATGCGGGTCTGGGCGGTGAAAGGCACGAAGCTGGCCTTGAGACTCGCCATGTCGCGGCCGCGGATCGCATATTTCTCCTTGGCGAGCACGACGATCGAACGGCCTTCCGGCGTTTCGTCGGCAAGCGAGGCGAGTTGCGCGGCATCAGCGAGCTCCTGCTCGGAGACGCCGCGCACCGGGTGGAAGGCCGTCGCCTGGCGATTGCCGAGCGTGATCGTGCCGGTTTTATCGAGCAGCAGCGTGTCGACGTCGCCGGCCGCTTCCACGGCACGGCCGGACATCGCAAGCACGTTGAAGCGGACGAGCCGGTCCATGCCGGCAATGCCGATCGCCGACAAGAGCGCACCGATCGTCGTCGGGATCAGGGTGACGAAAAGCGCGACGAGCACGATGATCGGGATCGAGCCGCCGGCATAGATGGCAAAGCTCGGGATCGTAGCCGTCGCCAGCACGAAGATCAGCGTCATGCCGGCGAGCAGGATGTTGAGCGCGATCTCGTTCGGCGTCTTCTGGCGCTGCGCGCCTTCGACCAGCGAAATCATCCGGTCGAGGAAGGTGGAGCCGGCGGCCGCTGTGATGCGCACGCGGATCCAGTCGGAGAGCACCTGCGTCCCGCCTGTCACCGCCGAGCGGTCGCCGCCGGATTCACGGATGACGGGAGCGGACTCACCTGTGATCGCCGCTTCATTGACGGAGGCGACCCCTTCGATGACTTCGCCGTCCGAAGGGATGATGTCGCCGGCTTCGACCAGCACGATATCGCCGACCTTGAGGCTGGTGCCCGGCACCATGCGGTAGTCGCTGCCATTATTGGCGGTGAGCAGCTTGGCCTGGGTTTCGGTGCGCGCCTTGCGCAGCGAATCTGCCTGCGCCTTGCCGCGGCCTTCGGCGACGGCCTCGGCGAAATTGGCAAAGAGCACGGTGAACCAGAGCCAGAGGTTGATCTGGAACGAGAAGCCGAGATTGCCGTTGCCCGGCACGAGATCGCGCAGGAAGAGCACGGTGGTCAGCACTGAAACAGTGGCCACGACAAACATGACGGGATTTCTGGCAAGGGCGCGCGGGTCGAGCTTCTTGAAGGCGGCGCCGACGGCCGGAATAAGGATGCGAGAATCGATGATGCTCGCGGATTTTGCCTGGCTCATAAGAGACTCCAGCTTTGAAACGAGGACGACAAGGAAACCTGGGGATGTGGGTTACGGCATCGCCTCAGAAGCTCTGTCCGGCGATCGCGACCAGGTGTTCGACGATTGGACCGAGGGCCAGCGCCGGGAAGAAGGTCAGGCCGCCGACGATCAGGATCGTGCCGATCAGCAGGCCGACGAAGAGCGGACCGTCGGTCGGAAAAGTGCCTGCCGAGGCCGGAATCGTCTTCTTGGCGTTGAGCGAACCGGCGATGGCGAGCGCCGGGATGATGACCAGGAACCGGCCGGCAAGCATTCCGATTCCAAGCGTAACATTGTACCAGGGCGTATTGCCTGTGAGACCGCCGAAGGCCGAACCGTTGTTGGCCGCAGCCGAGGTGTAGGCATAGAGGATCTCGGAGAAGCCGTGCGGTCCGGGAGTGCCGACCGAGGCGACAGCGGAGGGCAGCACCGTGGCTATGGCGGTAAAAACAAGCATGGCGAGCGGCAGGCAGAGGATGGCGAGAACGGCCATCTTCATTTCTTTCGCCTCGATCTTCTTGCCGAGATATTCCGGTGTACGCCCGACCATCAGCCCGGCGACGAAGACGGCGACGATGATGAACAGCAGGATGCCATAGAAGCCGGCGCCGACACCGCCGACAATGATTTCGCCGAGCTGCATGTTGATCAGCGGAATGAGGCCGCCGAGCGCGGTGAAGCTGCCATGCATGGCGTTGACGGCGCCACAGGAGGCGGCGGTGGTGATGACGGCGAAGAGCGAGGACAGCGCGACGCCGAAGCGGACTTCTTTCCCCTCCATATTGCCGCCGGCGAGGCCAAAGCCATGCATCAGCGGATTGCCGGCCGCTTCGGCCCAATAGGTGATGCCGACGCCGACGACGAACAGCGCGCCCATCGAGGCCAGAATCGCCCAGCCCTGGCGCTGGTTGCCGACCATGCGGCCGAAGACGTTGGTCAGAGCCGCACCGATCGCGAAGATCGAAACCATCTGGATGAGGTTGGAAATCGCATCGGGATTTTCGAACGGATGGGCCGAATTGGCGTTGAAGAAGCCGCCGCCATTGGTGCCGAGCATCTTGATGGCGAGCTGCGAGGCGACCGGGCCGAGCGCGATCGTCTGCTTGCCGCCTTCGAGAGTCGTCGCGTCGACATAGGGCCCGAGCGTCTGCGGTACGCCGAGATAGACGAAGACGAGCGTCAGCACGATGCAGATCGGCAGCAGGATGTAGAGCGTGCCGCGGATCATATCGACCCAGAAATTGCCGATCGCCTTGCCGGACGCCCGTGCGAAGGCACGGATGAAGGCGACGGCGATGGCCATGCCGGTGGCGGCGGAAAGGAAATTCTGCACCGTGAAGCCGGCCATCTGCGTCAGATACGACATGGTGCTTTCGCCGCCGTAGTTCTGCCAGTTGGTATTGGTGGGAAAGCTGACGGCGGTGTTGAAGGAAAGGTCGGGCGGAACAGCGGCCATGCCGGCCGGATTATAGGGCAGAACGCCCTGCAGGCGCATCAACGCGTAGAGGAGGAGGACGCCGAGAAGGTTGAACATCAGCATCGCCAAGGCATAGGAGGTCCAATGCTGCTCCTCGCCTTCGCCGGTGCCGGCCATACGGTAAAGTCCGCGTTCGATCGGGACGAGGACGGGCGAGAGGAACGTTCGCTCGCCGTTATAGACGCGCGTCATATAGCCGCCGAGCGGTTTGACGAGCAAAAGGACGATCCCGCAATAGAGCAGGATCTGAAGCCATCCGTTGAGGGTCATGGAGCTAAAACTTTCAATACCCGGCTGGTTCTCGGTCGCGCAGCGCGGCCTCGCAAGCGCCGGTTCAGAAGCGTTCTGGGCGTAAGAGAGCGTAGGTGAGATAAACGGTGAGAAACACGGTTACGGCGCCGCTCAGGACATAATCGAGGGTCATCGTCGCTTCTCCTTAGAGCTTGTCGCAGGCTGCGACATAGGCAAAGCACAGCGCGAAGAATAGGATCGCTGTGCCGAGCAGAATGGTATCCATCATGATCGTGACTCATGTTGTTCTTGTTGGAGTCAGACAAGACAAAGGGCGCCGCCGTTGGAGACTGCCTTTTATGCTGTCTGGCGTGGAGAGGATCCTTCGATCTCTCGGGTACCAATATGGAGCCGGAGCGCATAAAGGTTCGAGACGGCCGAAACCGCATCAATATAAAAATCTTATAAATGCTTTCAGGCGGCTGCAGCGGGAACGAGAGCAGGGCGCGATCTTGAAATTCAAGGGTCGACCCGGAACTGGTAGCGGCCTTCGGCGCTGCGGCCGTCCATCGAGAGGACGCGCCAGTCGAGGGTATAGAGGCCGGGCGCCATTGCGGGATCGAGAGGGATCTTGAATATGGATCCTTCGGGGCCGGATAGGAACGGCTTGCCGAGGGGGAGCGCCCTGCCTTGGGCATCGAGCAAGGTGGCGGTCGAGCGGGCAAGATCGACGGGACCGCTGAAGGTAAGCTCGACATTGGCCGGCACGAGCTCTTGTTCCTGCTGCTGCGGGGGCAGCGACGCTTGTTCGAGGGCCGCGGCCGCCTGGTTGCCGGCGAAAAGAAGGGATGCGAACAGGCAGAATGACACGACCGACTTCATGATGGCCTTCCTATATTGCCGAGCCATTGGCGCCGGGAGCCGTCATGCTCCCGCCACGCCATGCGGGCTGCATGCTATCAACGCTGCCGGGGGCGATTTCGATCCCGCGTCCGCAGAATGACGCGCATTGGCTGCCCCGGGTTGTCTCTGCGAAGGGCGGCGTTCAAATCGGCCACCAGTCTGCGCCAGAATTTTCGAAGCGGTCTAAGCATCCTCTGGGAAAGCCGGCTTCCGCCGACATTGTCGTTATCATGCTTCATCACTTGTCGCCTTCCCGCCTTGCCGTGGCTCACGAGTAAGACTGTACCGCGCGCTGTGCTCTTCCGGAATCATACGGAGGTTTATCGGCGCTTATCTTTCGGGCTACGCACATGAGCATTTCGTCGCGTGATGGGCAAAAGCTTACTCAGGCGGTTGAATCGAAGCGCCCTGCGGTCTTATAGTCGCCTCAACGGCACCTCTGAATCTTCGGGGCCATAGGGAAGGAAACCGACAATGACCAAAGTCCGTGCGCTGGTGCTGGAGCGCCAGCATGAGCTTGCGTTGCGCGATATCGATCTGCCGCTGGAGACAGGGCCAGGGCAGGTGAGGATCAAGATTCATACTGTCGGCGTCTGCGGTTCGGACGTTCATTATTACACCCACGGCAAGATCGGCCCGTTCGTCGTCAACGCGCCGATGGTGCTCGGCCATGAGGCGGCCGGCACGGTGGTCGAGGTCGGGGCCGGTGTGACACATCTGAAAATCGGCGACCGTGTCTGCATGGAGCCCGGCATTCCCGATCCGAACTCGAAGGCGAGCAGGCTCGGCATGTACAATATCGATCCTGCCGTCAGCTTCTGGGCGACACCGCCAATCCATGGCGTACTGACGCCCGAAGTGGTGCATCCGGCCAACTATACTTTCAAGCTGCCCGACAACGTCAGCTTCGCGGAAGGCGCGATGGTGGAACCCTTTGCCGTCGGCATGCAGGCGGCAGCCAAGGCGAAGATCGCGCCCGGCGATACTGCCGTCGTGCTCGGCGCCGGGCCGATCGGCACGATGGTCGCGATTGCCGCTCTTGCCGGCGGCTGCGCTCGCGCGATCGTTGCCGATCTCGCCCAGCCGAAGCTCGATATATCCGCGCAATATCAGGGTGTCATCCCGGTCAACATCCGCGAGAAGAACCTGGCCGAAGAGGTCGGTCGGCTGACCGACGGCTGGGGTGCGGATGTCGTCTTCGAATGCTCCGGGTCGCCGAAGGCCTGGGAGACGATCGTGGCGCTGCCGCGCCCGGGCGGTGTCATCGTCGCCGTCGGCCTGCCGGTGAACCCGATCGGCTTCGACGTCTCGATGGCCTCCACCAAGGAAATCCGCATCGAAACGGTGTTCCGCTATGCTCACCAATATGAGCGGTCGATCGCATTGCTCGGTTCGGGCCGGGTCGATCTGAAGCCACTGATCTCCGAGACGTTCAAGTTCGAAGATTCGGTCAAGGCATTCGACCGCGCCGTCGAAGCCCGGCCGAGCGACGTGAAGCTGCAGATCGTTATGGAATAGGCGCCGCAGCGCCTTTACGGATGCCTGCCGCTTGGTTTCATCCTGCGAAAGAGTAGAGCCGCGGCTGCGACGACAGCGGCGGCCGCGACGGCGATCAGCAGATGCCGGTGCAGGGGAAGGTGGCCCAGTATCTGCTGGATGCCGTTGCCGAACAGATAACCGAGTGCTGTGAAGAGCTGCCCCCACACCAGAGCGGCTACCGCATTCAGGATGACGAATTTACCGGTCGTTATCCGCGTCGTGCCAATGACGATCGGGCTGATCGTGCGCAAGCCGACGAGAAAACGGAACGCCAGGATGAAGCCGGTCTGATATTTTTCAAGCAGCCGTGTCGCACGGGCGAGCGCGGGTCGTTCCATCAGCCGGCGGACGGCAGCCCATTGCCCAGCATAGCGGCCGGCGAAGAACCAGAACTGATCGCCGGCGAAGGAGCCTGCGACGGCCGCGAGCGACGCCGACCAATAGGACAGCAGCCCGCGGTGGGAAATCACGCCGCCGAGAAAAGCCGCGGTTTCGCCCTCGAAGGCGGCGCCCAGAAAGATCGCCAGCAGGCCATAATTTTCGATCAGTAGTTCGATGGACACGCGTTCTTGGCCTTAAACCGGCTTCAGATCCCCAAGCAGGGTCGGAATCAGCTCCGACACCGTCGGATGGATCGGCACCGACCATTTCAGTGCGGGATAGGTGGTTCCGGCATTCATCGCATCGATCAGGCCGTGGATCACCTCGTCGCCTTCGATGCCGAGGATCGCCGCGCCGAGGATCTCTTTGGTCTCGGCATCGGCAATCACCTTCATGAAGCCCTTGGTCTCGCCGCGTTCATTGGCGCGGCCGACGCGGCTCATCGGCCGGGTCGAGACCATGATCCTGCGGCCGGATGCACGCGCCTGCTTCTCCGTCATGCCGACGCGACCGAGCGGCGGGTCGATATAGAGCGCATAGGCCGGGATGCGGCTCGAGACCTTGCGGTCGTCGCCATCGAGGAGGTTGGCGGCGGCGATCTCGAAATCATTGTAGGAGGTATGGGTGAAGGCGCCGCGGCCGTTGCAGTCGCCGAGCGCAAAGATGCCCTCGACATTGGTGGCAAGCTTGTCGTCGACGGTGATGTAGCCGCGCTTATCCGTCGCCACGCCGGCGGCATCGAGGCCGAGGTCGTCGGTATTCGGTTGGCGGCCGGTGGCGATCAGAACATGGCTTGCTTCAATCTTCGCCGCGCCGGCGGTGACGCTCACTCCGCTTCCGTTTCGGGCAAAGGCGATGTCGCCGGCGTCGGTGTGGACTGCAATGCCTTCGGAACGGAGGATGTCGGCGATCGCGTCCGATATATCCTCGTCCTCGCGTGATGCGAGCTTCGGGCCGTGCTCGACGACGCTGACTTCGGCGCCGAAGCGGCGATACATCTGCGCGAATTCCAGCCCGATATAGCTGCCGCCGATCACCGCAAGGTGCCGCGGCAGCGTGTCAAGATGAATGATCGACGTGCTGGTGAGGTAATCGATATCGTCGATACCCGGCAGTTCGGGGATGACGGGCCGCGCGCCGACATTGAGGAAAATGTGCGGCGCCGTCAGCGTCTCGCCGTTGACGCGGATGGTTTTCGCATCCTCGAAACGGGCATGACCGTAGATCACGCTCATGCCCTCCATGCTGTCAAACCAGCCGATCAGGCCGTTGCGGGCATTCATCGTCACGGTTTCCGCCCGGGCTCTCACCACCTTCATGTCGATAGCGATTTCGCCGGGGATATTGACACCGTAGGCGGCACCACTTCTTGCGACATGGGCAGCGCGGGCGCTGGCGACCAGCGTCTTGGTCGGCATGCAGCCGGCATTGACGCAGGTGCCGCCCAGAAATTTGCGTTCGATCAGCGCTACCTTCATGCCCTTTTCGACCATGCGGGCGGCGAGGAACGGGCCGGCCTGGCCGGCGCCGATAACGATGGCGTCGAAGCTCTTCATGATACGGCTCCCACGATTAATAGAGCGCCGACAACGGCAACGGCATCCTCGATGAGGGCGGCCGGCAGATCCTTGCCGAAGGCGGCGGCAAGCCTGGCGCGGAGCGCGGCGCCGCCATAGGTGCCGATGACGGCGCCGATCACCCCGGCGATCAGCCCGCCGAAGAGCAGGCTGCTGGCTGCGCCGATAGTGGCGCCGGCAAGTGCTCCGGTGACGATGCGGGCGGAGAACTGCACCGGTACCTTGCGCGACGGCGTCGACGGCAGCTGGTCGGTGACGAGTTCAACGACGGCGAGAAGGGTGAAAATCCAAGGCGTCCACCGGTAGCCCATGAAGGCAAGCGGCGTCTGCGACACGTCGAACCAGCCGAGCGCCGCGCCCCAGGCTACGGCGGCCGGCGCCGTCATGGCGCGAAGGCCAGAGATGACACCGATCACCAATGCAAGAAGCAGAAACATGCGCGATCCCCTCATTGCCGGCCGTGTGCCGCAGCCAGGGAAGGTCGCACATTGTCAGGCGCGTGGCAATTCGCCAGCGCTGACCGACGCCGCTGACTTAGTTCGCGAAGGCGGCGATGCCGGTGATCGCACGGCCGATGATCAGCGCGTGGATGTCGTGCGTGCCCTCATAGGTGTTGACCACTTCGAGGTTGACGAGATGGCGGGCGATGCCGAATTCGTCGGAGATGCCGTTGCCGCCGAGCATGTCGCGGGCGGCGCGCGCCATGTCAAGCGCCTTGCCGCAGCTGTTGCGCTTGAGGATCGAGGTCAGCTCCACCGGCGGATGGCCTTCCTCCTTCATCCGGCCGAGCCGCAGGCAGCCCTGAAGGCCGAGCGCGATTTCCGCGGCCATATCGGCGAGTTTCCTCTGGATCAGCTGGTTGGCGGCGAGTGGCCGGCCGAACTGCTTGCGCTCCAGCGTATATTGCCGGGCCCTCGCATAACAATCCTCGGCCGCACCAAGTGCGCCCCAGGCAATGCCGAAGCGGGCCGAGTTGAGGCAGGTGAACGGCCCCTTGAGGCCGGTGACGCCGGGCAGCAGGTTTTCCTCCGGCACAAAAACTCCATCCATCACCACTTCGCCCGTGATCGAGGCGCGCAAGCCGACCTTGCCATGGATGGCCGGCGCGGAAAGCCCTTTCCAGCCCTTTTCGAGGATGAAGCCACGGATGAGGCCGTCCTCGGTCTTTGCCCAGACGACGAAGACATCGGCGATCGGCGCATTCGAGATCCAGGTCTTCGAGCCGGTCAGGCTGTAGCCGCTGTCGACTTTCTTGGCGCGTGTCGCCATCGAGCCGGGGTCGGAGCCATGATCCGGCTCGGTCAAGCCGAAGCAGCCGATCCATTCGCCGGCCGCTAGCTTCGGCAGGTATTTCATTTTCTGTGCCTCTGAGCCGAAGGTTTCGATCGGCACCATGACCAGCGAGGACTGCACGCTCATCATCGAACGATAGCCGCTGTCGACCCGTTCGACCTCGCGAGCGATCAGGCCGTAGGCGACATAACCGAGGCCGGCGCCGCCATAATCGGGCGAAATCGTCGGGCCGAGCAGGCCGAGTTCGCCCATCTCGCGGAAGATGGCGGGATCGGTCTTTTCATTGCGAAAGGCGTCGAGGACGCGAGGAGCGAGTTTTTGTTGCGCATAGGCATGGGCGGTATCCTGCACCATACGCTCCTCATTGGTCAGCTGCTCCACCAGGCGGAATGGGTCGGCCCAGTCGAAAACCTCGCGCGTATGCTGCATGGCGGCGTCTCCTCACCATTCATCAGGCTTGCCTTCAAACTGGCCATAGACCCCCCGGCCGATGGCGTCAACAGCGGGCGCTCGCGTCTAAAAGACGAGCCGCACCATCTTTTCAAACGCCGCGGCATGATCCAGTTTGCCCGCGTTCGATTCTGGAATGAGGAGGCGGAAATGTCGTCAAGCGATCTGTTCGTGTCGGCCGAAGGTGCCCAATGGGTCAATCCGGAGCCGGGCGTCACCAGGCGCATCATGACCTATCTGCCCGAGATGATGATGGTGGAAGTGGCGTTCGAAAGCGGCGCCGTCGGTGCAGCCCATTCGCATCCGCACATCCAGGCAAGCTATGTCGCCGAAGGCAGCTTCGAGGTGACGATCGATGGCCGCACTGAACTGCTGCGGCAGGGTGGCAGCTTCATCGTGCCGCCCAATCTCGTCCATGGCGTCAAGGCACTGGAAAAGGGCCGGCTGATCGATACCTTCACGCCGCACCGGGCAGAGTTTCTCAAGTAATCACGTTTCGGATTCTGGTTGGCGCGGGGCGTTGGCGACAAAAGGCGGCACGAAGCGCGCATCTTCGCCGCGCACTGCCTCTCGCAGAAAGTCGATAACGGCCCGCACACGCGGCGCCTGTTTCAGGTCGCGATGGCAGGTAATCCAGTAATGGCGCTTGAGGTCGATTTCCTCGGGCAGCACGCGCACGAGTTCGGGATAACGGCTGGCGAAGAAATAGGGCAGGATGCATAGGCCGAGGCCGTTTCGGGTGGCGGTTAGCTGCGCGAAAATGCTGGAGCTCTGGAACTGCGGTTTGATGCGCGGATGCACATCGCTGAGATAATCCAGCCCCGGCGCAAAAATCATTTCCTCGATATAGCTAACGAAGGGATGCTGAAGCAGATCTTCGCGGCTGGTGATATCAGGCGCCTTTGCCAGATAGTCGCGCGAGCCGTAGATCTGCAGGTGATAGTCGGTCAGCTTTTCAGCGTAATAAGGCCCGCCTTTCGGCTCGTCGAGCACAACGGAAAGATCGGCCTCCTTGCGCGACAGCGACATGATCTGCTGGATTGTCACCAGCTCGAGCGAAAGATGCGGATGCTGGGCGGCAAAGCGCGGCAGCACGGTGGCGAAGAAGAAATTGGCAAAGCCCTCGGGCGCGCTGAGGCGCACCAGGCCGCGCTGCGCCATCGAGCCATCGGCAAGGTCGGCGCGCAGCCGCTCGGTCTCCTGCTCCATCCGCTCGGCCGTCTCGATGAAACGCGTGCCCATGGCAGTCAGCACGTAACCACGCGGATTGCGCTCAAACAGCTTGACCTTGAGGGTAAATTCCAGCCGGTCGATACGTCGCGAAACGGTGGCATGGCTGGAGCGCAACTGCCGGGCCGCCGTCGAGAGCTGTCCGGTACGGGCGACCGCTAGAAAAAACTGAAGATCATCCCAAGTAAACTGCGGTGGATTGGTCATCGCCGTCCCTATCTGTGCAAAAACGAACAGATACTGTTTGGAATTAGTTGTAAACCACCCGTTGCTTCAATGCGGAATTTCCGTGATCGTAGGCCAAGGCTCGGCCGCTCTGAGGAGTGCGGCTGGCCAAATCTGAACAGACCCGCAATCTGGCTCATCTCTGGGAGGAGAGAATATGCGTAAGAATCTCGTTGCATCAGTTGCATTTCTGCTTGCGAGCAGCACAGCGGTGCTCGCGCAGAGCGCGACCGATGGCAAGGTCAAGATCGGCATCCTGAACGATCAATCGGGCGTCTATGCCGACTTCGGCGGCAAGTCTTCCGTCGAGGCGGCCAAGATGGCGGTCGAGGATTTCGGCGGCAAGGTGCTCGGCGTTCCGGTCGAGATCGTCGATGCCGACCACCAGAACAAGCCGGATATCGCCTCCAACATCGCCCGCCAATGGTATGACACCGAGCAGGTGGATGCGATCATGGAACTGACGACCTCGTCCGTAGCGCTCGCCGTGCAGGCGATCGCCAAGGAGAAGAAGAAGATCGATATCGTCACCGGTGCTGCGACGACGGATCTCACCGGCAAGGCCTGCTCGCCCTACGGCTTCCACTGGGCGTATGACACCCACGCGCTCGCTGTCGGCACCGGCGGTGCGCTCGTCAAGCAGGGCGGCGACAGCTGGTTCTTCCTGACCGCCGACTACGCCTTCGGTTACTCGCTGGAGCAGCAGACCAGTGAATATGTCAAGGCGAGTGGCGGTACGGTCGTCGGTGCCGTCCGCCATCCGCTGTCGACCCAGGACTTCTCCTCCTTCCTGCTGCAGGCGCAATCATCCGGCGCCAAGGTGATCGGCCTTGCCAATGCCGGCCTCGATACCTCGAACGCCATCAAGCAGGCAGCCGAATTCGGCATTACCCAAGGTGGCCAGCATCTGGCGGCGCTGCTCTTCACGCTGGCCGAAGTCCATGGGCTCGGTCTCGAAGCGGCTCAAGGCCTGACGTTGACCGAGGGCTACTATTGGAACCGCGACGACGAAAGCCGCGCCTTCGCCAAGAAGTTCTTTGACCGCACCGGCAAGATGCCGAATATGATCCATACCGGCACCTATTCCGCGGTGACGCAATATCTGAAGGCGGTGCAGAAAGCCGGCACCGACGAGACAGAAGCCGTCGCCAAGCAGTTGCATGAGATGCCTGTTGACGACGTCTTCGGCCGCGGCGGCACGGTCGGCGCCAACGGCCGCATGATCCATGACATGTATCTGCTGCAGGTCAAGAAGCCGGCCGACAGCAAGGAGCCGTGGGATTACTTCAACGTTCTCGCGACCATTCCCGGCAAGGACGCCTATATCGATCCCGCCAAGAGCGGCTGCGATCTGGTGAAGTAAGCACGATGGCGGTTTCCGCGATTGAAACTCAGGAAAAGCCGCGGGTGGTATTGTCCGCCCGCGGCCTGCGCCGCGATTTCGGCGGCTTCACCGCCGTCAAGAATGTCGATCTCGACGTGCACGACGCAAGCGTGCATGCGCTGATCGGCCCGAACGGCGCCGGCAAGACCACGGTCTTCAACCTGCTAACGAAGTTCCTGCAGCCGACGGCTGGCACCATCACCCTGTTGGACACCGATATCACCGACACGCCGCCCGACAGGGTGGCGCGCATGGGGCTGGTGCGCTCCTTCCAGATTTCGGCGGTCTTCCCGCACCTTTCCGTCCTCGACAATGTGCGTGTGGCGCTGCAGCGGCCGAACCATCTGTCGACGCAATTCTGGCGGCCGCTGTCGGCACTCGACCGGCTGAACGAACGCGCCGAACAGCTGCTTGCGAGCGTCGGCCTTTCCAAGGAGCGCGACCATTTCGCCGCCGATCTTTCCTATGGCCGCAAGCGCGTGCTGGAGATCGCCACGACGCTGGCGCTCGACCCGAAAGTGCTGCTACTCGACGAGCCGATGGCCGGCATGGGGTATGAGGATGTCGGCGTCGTCTCGGCGATCATCCGCGATGTCGCCCGCGATCGGGCGGTGCTGATGGTGGAGCACAATCTCTCCGTCGTCGCCAATATCTGCCAGCACGTCACCGTGCTTCAGCGCGGTGAAATCCTTGCCGAGGGCGACTATGCCACGGTCAGTCAGGATGAGCGCGTGCGCGAGGCTTACATGGGCACGGAGGAGCACTGATGGCCGCTCTCCTCGAAGTTCAGGGCCTCAACGCCTGGTACGGCGAAAGCCATATATTGCACGGCGTCGACATGCTTGTCGGCGAGGGCGAGACGATCACCATTCTCGGTCGCAACGGCGTCGGCAAGACGACGACGCTGCGCACCATCACCGGCATCGTGCGAACCCGCAAGGGAAGGATCAGCTTTGCCGGCAGCGACATGATGCATGTGCCGCTGCACAAGACGGCGCATCGCGGCATGGGCTTCGTGCCGGAGGAGCGCGGTATCTTTTCGACGCTCACCGTTTCGGAAAATCTGCTGCTGCCGCCGGTCGTTGCCAGCGGTGGCATGACGCTCGAGGAGATCTACGAGCTCTTCCCCAATCTCTACGAGCGCCGCGGCAGCCCGGGCACCAAACTATCAGGCGGCGAGCAGCAGATGCTGGCGATCGCGCGTATCCTGCGCACCGGCGTGCGGCTGCTGATCCTCGACGAACCGACGGAAGGGCTTGCTCCCGTCATCGTCCAGCGCATCGGCGAGGTGCTGAAGAAACTCAAGGAGCGCGGCATGACGATCCTGCTGGTCGAGCAGAACTTCCGCTTCGCCAGCCGTATTGCCGATCGCTTCTATCTGATGGATCATGGGCAGATGGTGTCGGAATTCCCGGTCGGCGAACTGCCGCAGCGTATGGATACGCTGCACAAGGTTCTGGGAGTGTGACCAGATGACGATGATCTTCGGCATTCCCCTGCAGGCGCTGCTCGGCCAGCTTCTGATCGGCCTGATCAACGGCTCCTTCTATGCGCTGCTCAGCCTCGGCCTCGCGATCATTTTCGGCCTTCTAAGGGTGATCAACTTCGCCCATGGCGCCCAATATATGCTCGGCGCCTTCGTCGCCTATCTGTTTTTGACCTATGCTGGCATCGGCTACTGGCCGTCGCTGATCCTGGCGCCCGTCATCGTCGGACTTGCCGGCGCGATCATCGAGCGGCTGTTCCTGCGCCGGCTCTACGATCTCGATCCGCTCTACGGCCTGCTCTTCACCTTCGGGCTGGCGCTCGCCGTCGAGGGCACCTTCCGCTATCTCTACGGCTCGTCCGGCCAGCCCTACGCGACGCCCCCAGCCCTTGCAGGCGGCGCCAATCTCGGCTTCATGTTCCTGCCGATCTATCGCGGCTGGGTGGTCGTCGTCTCGCTCGTCGTCTGCCTCGGAACATGGCTGCTGATCGAGAAGACCAAACTCGGGGCCTATCTTCGCGCCGCCACCGAAAACTCGGTCCTGGTGCAGGTCTTCGGCGTCAACGTGCCGGTGCTGCTCACGCTCACTTACGCGCTTGGCGCCGGGCTTGCGGCCTTTGCCGGCGTGCTGGCCGCACCGATTTATCAGGTCTCGCCGCTGATGGGCTCGAACATGATCATCGTCGTTTTCGCCGTGGTCGTCGTCGGCGGCATGGGATCGATCATGGGCGCGATCATCACCGGTTACGTGCTCGGCATCGCCGAGGGACTGACCAAGGTTTTCTATCCCGAGGCTTCCAACATCGTGATCTTCGTCATCATGGCGATCGTGCTTCTCATCAGGCCCGCGGGCCTTTTCGGCCGGGATGCTTGACATGGCTGACATCACCGAAACCATCCGAACTGAAAAAAGCCGAACCGCTCTGTCGGTCCAGGCCGGCTTCCTTCTCGTGGGGCTGCTGCTTCTGCTGCTCGCCCCGTTCTTCTTCTATCCGATCTTCCTGATGAAGCTGCTGTGCTTCGCGCTGTTTGCCTGCGCGTTCAACCTGCTGCTCGGCTATACCGGCCTGCTTTCCTTCGGCCATGCCACCTTCTTCGGCGGGGCGGCCTATTTTACCGCCTATACGGTAAAGTCATGGGGGCTGCCGCCGGAGCTCGGCATTCTGATTGGCGTGGCGGGCGCTGCGTTCCTCGGCCTCGTCATGGGTTTCTTCGCCATCCGCCGCCAGGGCATCTATTTCGCGATGATCACGCTGGCACTGTCGCAGATGTTCTTCTTCTTCTGCCTGCAGGCGAAGTTCACTGAGGGCGAAGACGGCATCCAGTCGGTGCCGCGCGGCCATCTCTTCGGCGTCATCGATCTCAACAGCTCGACCAACATGTATTATTTCGTGCTCGCCGTGTTCATTATCGGCGTGCTGATTATCTGGCGTTTCATCAATTCGCCCTTCGGCATGATCCTGAAATCGATCCGCGAAAACGAGCAAAGGGCGATCTCGCTCGGCTATTCGGTTGCGCGCTACAAGCTCGGCGCTTTCGTCATGTCGGCGGCGCTGGCCGGGCTGGCGGGCGCGGTGAAATCGATCGTCTTCCAGTTCGCGACGCTCACCGACGTCGCCTGGCAGATGTCGGGCGAGGTGATCCTGATGACACTGCTCGGCGGTATCGGCACGTTGATCGGCCCGCTTTTCGGTGCTGGGTTGGTGGTGGCGCTGGAAAACTACCTCGCCACCTCGGAATTCCCGGTGACGATCATCACCGGCGTCGTCTTCATGGTCTGCGTGCTGATCTTCCGCCGCGGCATTATCGGCGAATTCTACGCTTCGCGACTGGGGCGGAAGCTGGGCTTCGTCTATCGCCGCTGACCTCTCCTCTCCCGCAGCGCGGGCAGAGGCAGGCGTCAAGCATCTGGAGTTTCGTGAGGGGCATGGACCGCTACGACTACATCATCATCGGGGCAGGCAGTGCCGGTTGCGTGCTCGCCAACCGGCTATCCGCCGATGGCAGGAGCCGCGTGCTGTTGCTGGAAGCGGGCGGCAGCGATAACTACCATTGGATCCACATCCCGGTCGGCTATCTCTATTGCATCAACAATCCACGCACCGACTGGTGCTTCACCACCGCGCCGGAAGCCGGGCTGAACGGCCGGGCGCTGAGCTATCCCCGCGGAAAAGTGCTCGGCGGCTGCTCTTCGATCAATGGCATGATCTATATGCGCGGGCAGGCGCGCGATTACGATCTCTGGCGGCAGATGGGCTGCACCGGCTGGGGATGGGACGATGTTCTGCCCTTCTTCCGCAAGTCAGAGGATTTTTACCGCGGCGAAGACGAGATGCATGGGGCCGGCGGCGAATGGCGCATCGAGAAGGCGCGTGTGCGCTGGGCCGTGCTGGACGCTTTCCAGCAGGCGGCGAGGGAAGCCGGCATTCCGGAGACAGAGGATTTCAACCGCGGCAACAACGAAGGCTCCGGCTATTTCGACGTCAACCAGCGCTCCGGCATTCGCTGGAACACGTCGAAGGCCTTCCTGCGCCCGGCGATGCGGCGCGCCAACCTGACGGTGCTGACCAAGGCGCAGGTCCGGCGGCTGCTGGTGGAGGAGGGGGCCGTCGTCGGCGTCGAATTCCAGCATCAGGGCGCTGCGAAGCGCACCTATGCGGCGAAAGAAACGGTGCTTTCGGCCGGTTCCATCGGTTCGCCGCATATTCTCGAGCTATCGGGCATTGGCAGGGGCGAAGTTCTGCGGCAGGCGGGTGTCGATGTGGTCACCGAGGTAAAGGCGGTCGGCGAGAACCTGCAGGATCATTTGCAACTGCGCCTGGCTTATAAGGTGACCGGGGTTCCGACGCTGAACGAGAAGGCGACGAAGCTGATCGGCAAGGCGGCGATCGGGCTCGAATATCTCGTCCGCCGCTCCGGCCCGATGGCGATGGCGCCGAGCCAGCTCGGCATCTTCACCCGGTCAGGCCCGGACCGGGAAACGCCGGATCTGCAATATCATGTGCAGCCGGTGTCGCTGGAGAAGTTCGGCGATCCGGTCCATCCTTTCCCGGCGATCACTGCCAGCGTCTGCAATCTGAGGCCCGAAAGCCGCGGTTCGGTGCACCTGTCGAGCCCGGATTTCGCCGCCCAGCCGACCATCAGCCCGAAGTACCTCTCGACGCAGCGCGACCGTGACATAGCTGTCCGTTCAATACGGTTGACGCGCAGGATCGTGGCGCAGCCGTCCTTCGCCCGTTTTAGGCCGGAAGAATTCAAGCCCGGGCCGAACTACCAGACGGAGGCCGATCTGGAGCGGGCGGCGGGCGATATCGGCACGACGATCTTTCATCCGGTTGGTACCTGCCGTATGGGGGCCGACCGGGACAGCGTCGTCGATCCCAGGCTGAAACTAAGGGCGCTCGGCAAGCTCAGGATCGCCGACGCCTCGGTGATGCCGTCGATCACCTCGGGCAACACCAATTCGCCGACCATCATGATCGCCGAAAAGGCGGCGGCGATGATCCTCGAAGACAATCGATAGGAGAAGACCATGGCAAAGATTGCATTCATCGGCCTCGGCAATATGGGCGGCCCGATGGCGGCCAATCTCGTCAAGGCAGGCCACGAGGTCCTTGGCTTCGATCTCGCTGCTTCGGTGCTGAAGGCGGCCGAGGCAAGCGGCGTCAAGCCGGCAAGCCATGCCAGCCAAGCGGTCAAGGACGCGGAGATCATCATCACGATGCTGCCGCAGGGCCGGCATGTGCTGACGGCTTGGACCGATATCCTGCAGACCGCTGCGCAGGGCACGCTGGTCATCGATTGCTCCACAATCGATGTGGAAAGCAGCCGCAAGGCGCATGAAATGGCCAAGGCCGCAGGCTGCCTGTCGCTCGACGCGCCCGTCTCCGGCGGTACGGGTGGGGCGAGCGCGGGCACGCTGACGTTCATGGCGGGCGGCTCGGACGAAGCCTTCGCGCGGGCGAAGCCGATCCTCGAGGCGATGGGGAAGAGGATCGTCCATTGCGGCGAGGCCGGCGCTGGCCAGGCGGCGAAGATCTGCAACAATATGATCCTCGGCATCTCGATGGTCGGCGTCTGCGAGGCTTTCGTGCTGGCCGAAAAACTCGGCCTCTCGCATCAGGCTCTGTTCGACGTCGCCTCGACCTCATCAGGCCAGTGCTGGTCGATCAATACCTATTGCCCGGTGCCCGGGCCGGTGCCGACCTCGCCCGCCAACAACGGCTACAAGCCGGGTTTCGCCGCGGCGCTGATGCTAAAGGATCTCAAGCTCTCGCAGGAGGCGGCGCTGGCAAGCGGCGCCTCGACGCCTCTGGGCGCGGAGGCAGCGCAGCTTTATTCGCTCTTCGAAAAGCAGGGTAACGGCGGTCGGGATTTCTCCGCCATCATCGAGATGTTCCGCGAAAAGGTGTGAGGCGGCGGCCTATAAGAGATAGCTGACCGGCTCGTTTCGCACCGGATGCGCGAAGACGCCCATTCCGACGCCGAAAATCGAATGCAGCTTCTCGGCCTGCATGATCTCGCCGGGCGTGCCTTCGGCCGTGATCCGGCCGCGGTTCAGTGCGACGATCGCGTCGCAGTAGCGGGCGGCGAGATTGATATCGTGCAACACGATGATGACGGTCAGCCCGCGTTCATGGCTGAGTTGCTGTACCAGGGAGAGGACGCTGGCCTGATGGGCGAGGTCGAGCGCCGATGTCGGTTCATCGAGCATCAGGCAGCGGGCATCCTGGGCGAGCATCATGGCAATCCAGGCGCGCTGGCGCTCGCCGCCGGACGTGTCGGCAACGAGGCGATTGGCAAAATCCTGAAGCTCGGTGCGGGCGATTGCCTCCTCCACCTTGCTGTGATCCGTCGCGGTGAAGCGGCCGAGCGTGCCATGCCAGGGAAAACGGCCAAGCGCCACCAGTTCCCGCACAGACATCCCGTCGGTCGCCGGCGTGAATTGCGGCATATAGGCCACGTGCCGGGCAAATTCCCGCGCCCCCCAGTCAGCCGCCGCCCTGCCGCCGAAGGTAATGGTGCCGGATTGCGGCCCGGTCTGGCGGGCGATGATCTTCAAAAGCGTGCTCTTGCCGGACCCGTTCGGCCCCACCAGCCCGTAGATGCGGCCTGCTTCAAGGGTCAGGTCGATGCCGCAGAGGATTGGCTTCGGGCCGATGGCATAGGTGATTCCCGACAGGGCAAGGAAAGACGACGGCATGGTCTGCTCCGGGTTCGGCGCTGCAGGTTGGGGAGTGCCTCTGACATGCATCGGCCTCCCATCCACACCCGGTTCCTGCAAAACTAAACCTGGATTGTCAACTTACCTTTTCTCTGGAGAAGGTGAGACCGCGGGGAATTGCCGCGGCCGCGGGTATAATCAACGTTCATCATGTCTTCGATACCGAAAAACTTAGCCTGGCATCGCCGAAAAGGATGTCGATCTCGCCGGGTTCGGCCAGTTCGATCGCGCCGCTCAACGTGCCCGTTGTGATCAGCGCGCCTGCCTTAAGTGATGTTTGCGGACGCAAGCCGTCATTGGCGTAGTCGACGAGCCAAGTGAGAACGTCGCCCTTCGGATGCTGGGCAGGGCCGTCATAGATGGTGCGCCCGGCATGCGTGACCTTGAGCGGGGTGCCGCCGGCGGTATCAACAAGGCTGTTGTCGAGCCTCGGGCCGAGCACATAGCCGCTGTTGCCGAGGCGGTCGGCGGCAAACAGCAGGAAGGAAACGCTGCCGCTTTCCCTGACGGCGCTGATCAGCAGTTCGGCGCCGAGATGGACGGCGGAGATCGCCTCGACCACGTCGGCGCGGCTGTACGGCTTGCCCGCGCGGATCGGCAGGTCCTTGCCGAGGCGCACGGCGATCTCGGTTTCGAATTTCAGCCCTGGATACCAGGGGATTTCAGCACCTGAGACGGCTTCGGCATAGGGATGCAGCGGACCGCTGACGGCCTGGCCTTGCGGCGAAACCGTCACCTTCCATGCATTGCTGGAAATGCCGTCGGCCGCGGCGAGAAAATGCTGCGCTTCCATCGCCTGTTGGAGGTCGGCAGGCGACAGAAAGGCGCTGGTCGCCTCCTGTCTGCCGGCCCGCCGCAGACTGTAAAGCCTGGCTGCTAGGGCGCGCGGATCGAATGCTTCTGTCATGCTGTCTCCCGGACCTGAGTTTCGAGGCGTCACACTAACCGCAAGCCGGTGAGGAACAAGGGGGCGTTGCAGGAAAAGCTCCTATTCCATTTCCGCGAACCAGCGATCGCGATAGACCTTCAACCCGGCAATTTCGGACGGCGGAACATGTGTCTCGGCACCGGAGACTGGCCTGATGCCAGTCAGAAGTGCAGCCCCCTGGCTGGTGCCGGTGGAGCCTGGATGGGCGACAACAACACGGCCGGTGAGGGCGGCGAGCAGCTTAAGATAGGGTTCGTTCAGGGCAAAAGGCCCTTCGACGACAACAGGGCCCTTGGCGCCGATCAGCCCGAGGCAGGCATCGGTCATCAGCGCCAGATAAAGACAGGCAGCGGCATGACGCGCCTCGCGGCCTGCTCCCTCCGCGCCGATCCACCGGCTTGCCTTTCCGGGAAAGGGTCCGGAGCCGGGGGCGACGTTGGGCAACAGCATCATGCCCTTGCCGATCACCGCACCGATCGCAGCCCAGGCGGCCTCGTCATCCACCGGACCGATCTCGGCCGAAAGAATTTCGAATTCCCGCCCGCCCATGAAACGCGAGGAGGGAACGGCGCGGCCATAGGCGTCGACGTTGGCAAGCGCATCGCGGCTCGGATCAAGATGGTCGAGCTCGCCGCCGACGCCGAAATTGATCACCCACGTGCCAGTGGAGACGACGGCGAAGGGCGCTTCGCGATGAACCAGATGCGGCAGCAGCGAGGCGTTGGAATCGTGGATGCCGCAATAGACCGGCACCGGCGCTGAAAGCCCGAGCGCGGCGGCAATCTCGGGCAGGACCGGGCCGAGCGCATCGAAGGCGGAACGGATCGGCGCCATCAGATCGCGGATGCCGAGCCGGTCGACGAGCGAGGAATAGCTTGATGTTTTCGGGTTCCAGAGGTCGGTGTGGCAGCCGAGCGACGTCAGTTCATTGGCGGCGACTCCGGTCAGTCGCGCCGTCCAGTATTGCGCATAGGTGAGGATGGTTGCGACCTCGGCGAAGTCTTCCGGAAAGGCGCTCTTCTGGTAGTGCAGCTGCGCGCCGACATTGAGGCCCATCGCCAGGCGCGGCGAGAAGGTTTCGGCGAAGGAGGGACGCAAAGCGGTATAGGAATCGCGGATCGCCTCAGGATATTCGTGTTCGTAATCGATCACAGGCATGGCGAGCGCGCCATTGCGGTCGAGCAGCGCGGCTGCGGCGCCATGGGTGGTGATCGAAATGGCATCGAAGCCGGGTTCCCGCGCCAGGCTCTTCAGCGCGTCGAGGGCGAAGGACCAGAGCGCCTCTATATCGTAATGCGGGTAGGGACCTTTCTTGATCGCAATGTTCGGCCGCTTCAGGACGGCAATTTCGGCACCGGTCGCGCTGTCGAGCACGACGACTTTGGCATTGGTCTTGCCGATGTCGAGGACGGCGATGCGGCGGTAGGAGCTGGCGGTCATGGCATATGGAAGAGGGTGACGAGGTCGCTTTGAACGGGCGAATTATCCGGATTGGTCGCCATGATATCGGCCATATGAGCCCACCATTTCTTCATGACAGGATGGTCCGGCAAGCTCGCCATCGTGTGATCGGTTGGCCGCGTGAGAACGCCGAACAGCGTATTGGTCTCGCGGTCGAGATGGATGGAATAGTCGCTGGCGCCCGACTGATGCAGGAGATCGACCAGTTCCGGCCAGATCTCGTCATGCCGCTTGCGGTATTCGGCTTCCATTCCGGGATTGAGCTGCATCTTGAAGGCGTGTTTTTCCAGGGTCATCGGGAGCTCATGAGCTTGATGCGGCGGGCGAGGATCGGGATGGCGATGGTGATGATCAGAAGCAGGCCGATGAAAATCGACATGACGATGCCGGGCACGTTCAAGAGGCCGAGGCCGAAGGTGACGAGGCCCATTACGAAGGCGGCGATGACGACGCCGCCGATCGTGCCGGAGCCGCCGAGGATCGAGATGCCGCCGAGAACGACCATGGTGACGACTTCGAGTTCCCAGCCCTGGGCGATCGACGGCCGGGTCGAGCCGAGGCGCGAGGTCAGGCAAACGGCAGCAATGCCGCTCATGATGCCGGTCAGCAGGAAGAGAATGAATTTGACGCGTTCGACCGGAATGCCGGAGAAGCGGGCGGCGAAATCGTTGTTGCCGATCGCATAGACCTGCCGGCCGAAATTCGTCGCGTGCAGCAGGATGGCGAAGAGAATCGCCAGCACGATGAACAGCACGAATTCGAACGAGAACACCCAGACGACATAACCCTGGCCGAAATAGGCGAAGTCGGCCGGATACTTGCCATAGGCCTGGTCGCCGAGCACGATATAGGAAATGCCGCGGAACAGGCTCATCGTGCCGATGGTGACGACGATCGACGGCAGCTTCAGCACCGAAACGAGCACGCCGTTGAAGATGCCGCAGGCAAGGCCGGTGCCGATGCCGATCAGCACCAGGCCCGGCGTGCCGATGCCGGCCTGTGCTGCCGCGCCCATCGCCGTCGAGGCGAGCGCGATGATCGCGGCCACCGAGAGGTCGATCTCGCCTGAGATGACGAGCAGCGCCATGGCGAAGGCGATCATTGCCTTTTCGGTGAAGTTGAAGGTGGCGTCCGACAGGTTCCAGGCATCGAGGAAATAGGGCGAGGCCAGGGAATTGAAGATGAAGATCAGGACGGCGACGCCAAAGAGCAGCACTTCCCAGCTTGCGACGATGCGGCGGAAGGGCGTGCCGAGGCGGTCGGGGATGACGCGCTTTTCGTAGGTGGATGCGGTGCTCATGCTGCGGCCTCCGTTCTGATTTCGGCTGCGGCGCGGTCGCGCAGGATGATGCGGCCCCGGTTGCGCTCACGCCGGGCGTTGAAGGCGACGGCGAGAATGATGACGGTGCCGGAGATCGCCATCTGCGTGAAGGGCGAAATGCCGATGACCGGCAGGGCGTTCTTGATGACGCCGAGGAAGAGTGCGCCGAGCACCGTGCCGGCGACCGAGCCGACGCCGCCAGCAATCGAAATGCCGCCGATGACGCAGGCCGCGACGCTGTCGAGTTCGAAGCCGTTGGCGATATCGACATAGGCGACCGCGTAACGCGACACCCAGAGATAGCTGGAGAGGCCGGCAAGCGCGCCCGACAACACGAAGGCAAGGAACTTCGTCCGGCCGGTATCGATGCCGGCATAAACGGCCGCTGTTGGATTGCCGCCGGTCGCATAGGCAGCGCGGCCGAATTGGCTGTAGCGCAGCAGCATATACATCAGCGCGACGATGACGATCGCAACCCAGCTCAGCACCGGCAGGCCGAGGATCGGCGTGCGGGGAACGGCGAGGAAGGTCGGCGTCATCTGGTGTGCGTTCACCCAGGCGCCGCCCGACAGCACGAAGGCCATGCCGCGATAGATGGTGAGGGTGCCGAGGGTGACGACGATCGGCGGGATTTCGAGGCGCCAGACGAGGAAGCCGTTGATAGTGCCGAGGGCCGCGCCGATCACCACCGCCGCAAGGATCAGCACGATCAGCGGCAGGCCCGGAAAGGCCGCGTTCATCATCGCGATTGCCATGCCGGTGAAGGCGAGATTGGCGGCAACCGAGAGATCGATCGATTTCGTCAGGATGACCGTCATCTGGGCAAGCGCCAGGATGATGAGGATCGCGGTGTCGTTGAAGATGCCGGCGAGATTGTCCGGTGTGGCGAAATCGGCGGCCCGCGTCGAGAAGGCGGCAATCATTACCACGATGATGGCAAAGAGCAGGTTTTCGCGTTTTTTGATCAGTTTGGCCATGCTCATCACCTCATGCATTTCCGGTCGCCGCGCGCACCAGCGCTTCCGGCGAAAGCTGATCGCGCTCGAAGAGCCCGGCGGACAGGCCTTCCTTCATGACAAGCACCCGGTCCGACATGCCGATGATTTCGGGCAGTTCGGAAGAGATCATGATGATCGAGAGGCCCTCTGCGGCAAGCTCGCTGATGAAGCCGTGGACGGCAGCCTTCGAGCCGATGTCGATGCCCTTCGTCGGCTCGTCGAGGATGATGACCTTGGGCATCGTGGCGAGCCACTTGCCGATGACGACCTTCTGCTGATTGCCGCCCGACAGGGTGCCGACCGGGACGGAGAGGGCTGCGGCGCGCAGATCCAGCCGCTCGGCATATTTGCGGGCGAGCGCGAGTTCTTCCGCCGCCTGCAGGAAACCTTTGCGCGAGGTCCGTGTCAGCGACGGCAGCGTCATGTTCTGGTAGATCGGCATCGGTAGCGCCAGGCCGTGGCGGCCGCGCTCCTCCGGCACATAGACGATGCCGGCCTTGATGGCATCATGCGGCGAATGGATCGAAATTTCCCGGCCCTCGAGCGTCAGCCGCCCCGAGAGCGGCTTGGTGATGCCGAAGAGCGATTGCGCCAATTCCGAGCGGCCGGCGCCGATCAGGCCGTAAATGCCGAGGATCTCGCCCTTGCGAAGCGTCAGCGAAATGTCGCGGAACTCGGTGCGGTGACTGTATTTTTCGACTTCGAGCACCGGGCCGCCGATGGCAACCTCGATCTTCGGAAAAACGTTTTCGACGTCGCGGCCGACCATCATGCGGACAATTTCGTCCTGCGGCGTTTCCTTCAGCCGCCCCTGGCCGACGGCGCGGCCGTCGCGGAAGACAACGAAATCGTCGGCGATTTCGTAAAGCTCGTCGAACTTATGGCTGATGAACAGGATCGCCTTGCCCTGCTCCTTCAGGCCCTTGATGATGCGGAAGAGATCGTCGATCTCCTTGCGCGAAAGGGCGGCCGTCGGCTCGTCCATGATGACGATGCGGGCCTCGATCGACAAAGCGCGGGCAATCGCTACCAGGTGGCGCTGCGCGATCGAGAGGTCCTTCAGCCGGATCGTCGGGTCGATATTGCTTTCAAGTGCGGTCAGCAGCGTCTTCGAGCGGCTGTTCATCACCTGCCAGTCGATGGTGCGAAAGCGCGTGCGCGGCGCATGGCCGAGGAAGATGTTTTCGGCAACCGTCAGCTCGTCGAACAGCACGGTTTCCTGATGGATGGCGGTGACTCCGGCGTCGATCGCGGCCTGGGCGCTGGCGAAGCTCGTCGGCTGGCCATCGACGAGAATCTCGCCTTCGTTCGGCCTGTAGATGCCGGTCAGGATCTTCACGAGCGTCGATTTGCCGGCGCCGTTTTCGCCGATCAGCGCCGTCACCGTACCGGGATGGAGCGCAATGCTGACATTGTCGAGCGCCTTCACCCCGGGAAAGATCTGGGAGATGCCGCGCATTTCCAGAATGGCGGGCGCTTCGCCGGTTTTGCTGTCCGTGGCGGGTTGTTGAAAGGCAGCGTTCATCAGCTTCTACCAGTGTCGAATGAGAAATCCCGGCGGCTATCAGGCCGCCGGGCTTTATACGGCTGCTTCGGATCAGAAGACCTTGGAGAACTGGTCGATGTTCGAGGCATTATAGACGAAGGGATCGGCCATGGCGGCTTCGCCGTTGTCGCCGACCTTGATCTTGCCCATGCGGCCGGCTTCGATTTCGCTGCCCGGCTTACCGTCGGTTTCACCCTTGACGAGGCGATAGGCGATCTGGGTGGCGGAGTAGCCGAGGTCGATAGGGTTCCAGATGGCGAATTCCTTCGTGGCGCCCGACTTGATGGCGCCGGCCATTTCGGACGGCAGGCCGAGACCGGTGACGTAGACCTTGCCGACAAGACCCTTGTCTTCGACGACCTTGGAAGCAGCGAGAACGCCGACCGTCGTCGGAGCGACGATGACCTTGACGTTCGGGTACGACTTCAGCAGCCCTTCGGCTTCACGATAGGACTTGTCCGAGAGGTCGTCGCCGTAAACCGTGGTGACGAGGTTGAGGCCCGGGAAATCCTTGAGCTGCTTCTTCATCTGGTCGATCCAGATGTTCTGGTTGGTCGAGGTGGTCGTCGCCGACAGGATGGCGAAGTCGCCCTTGCCGCCTTCCAGATGATCCTTGGCGAGCGTCAGGCACATCTTGCCGATCAGCTCGTTGGACGACGGGTTGAGCTGCAGGATGCGGCCTTCGGGTGCAACACCGGAATCCCAGGAAATGACCTTGATGCCGCGCTGGGTAGCCTTCTTCAGCGCCGGAACGAGCGCGTCCGGATCGTTGGCCGACACGGCGATGGCGTCAACGCCCTGAGCGATCAGAGAGTTGATGACTTCGATCTGACCCTCGGCCGTCGTCGAGGTCGGGCCGGTGTAGATTACCTCCACGCCGCCGAGTTCCTTGGCTGCTTCCTGCGCGCCCTTGTTGGCGGCGTCGAAGAAGCCGTTGCCGAGCGACTTGACGACGAGGCCGATCTTGATGTCCTTGGCGCTGGCGGTGCCGGCCATCATGGCGACGGCGAGCGCTACGCCGAGCGCCAGTGTCTTTGCGAATTTCATGTCACTTTCCTCCCATTAAGATTAGACTTCCACACCTCGGCGGCGCCTCATGCGACCGACGAGGAATCCTCCTTCACAAGCTGGGTCACCGGGCTGGCGACGACGAGCCGAACGCCGGCATTCTCGACCATGCGAGCCGCCTCGTCGGTAATCCCGTCATCGGTGATGACCACAGAAACGCGGTCGAGCGCGCAGAGAATGAGGCTCGACCGGCGATTGAATTTGCTTGAATCCACCATGACGACGAGTTCGTCGGCCTGGTGCATCAGCTTCTGCTCGCTCTGGATGATGAGGGCGTCCGCCTCCATGATGCCGAGCGGGCCGACGCCCTGCGCGCCGATGAACATGCGCCGCGCATAAAAATTGCGGATCGCGTCATTGTCGAAAGGCGACAGGATGAGGCTCTGTTCACGATAGATCGCGCCGCCCGGCACCGTCACCGTGTTCTTGGAATGCTTCACCAGATGTTCGGCGATGGCAAAAGAGTTGGTCATCACCTGCATGCGATGGCCGGCCATGTAATGCACCATCTGGAAGGTCGTGGTGCCGCCATTGATAATGATGGCGTCGCCGGCTTCGCAGAGATCGACCGCGGCGCGTGCAATTGCGCGTTTTTTATCGATGTTGACCGATTCTGAAACCCGGAATGGGCGGCCGGCGAGATTGCCGAGCTGCGGCGGATGCACCGCCTCCGCTCCGCCGCGGACGCGACGGATCTTGCCCTGCACATGAAGAGCCGCAATGTCGCGCCGGATTGTCGCTTCAGAAGCTTCCGTCAATTCGGAAATGTCCTGGATCGTGACGACGGATTTTTCCTGAACGGCGCTCAAGATGATGCGATGACGTTCGCGTTCGTGCATTGGGCTCCTCCTCGTGTCGTATTTATTTCGTATCCGTTAAAAGCTGTCAATCATAAACGATCATAAATTTTCATATTGCGCTGCACAATAATCGAATTTGATCGTTTTCGATTGACAAACCCCATTTTCATGAGCGATACCGGTCAGCGAAAAGGGGCGCGAACTATCGCGTCCCGATAATGATTTCATATGGGAGGATGACATGGCGGCGAACGTCCGGCTTCTGGAAAACCGGTGGGACGAGGGTTACGCGGCAGGCCTCGACGAACCCGGCAAGCTTCTCTATCGCTCAAATCTGCTCGGCGCCGACAAGCGCATCACCAATTACGGTGGCGGCAATACCTCGGCCAAGGTCATGGAGACCGATCCGCTGACCGGCGAGAAGGTCAAGGTTCTCTGGGTCAAGGGCTCGGGCGGCGACGTCGGCACTATCAAGCTCGACGGCTTCGCCACACTCTACCAGGACAAGCTGGAATCGCTGAAGGGCATCTACCAAGGTGTCGAGGACGAGGACCGCATGGTCGGCTTCCTGCCGCATTGCACCTTCAACCTGAATGGCCGCGCCGCATCGATTGACACGCCGCTGCACGGCTTCGTGCCTTTCACCCATGTCGATCACATGCATCCCGATGCGATCATTGCGATCGCCGCGTCGAAGAATTCCAGGGAGCTGACCAAGCAAATCTTCGGTGACGAGATCGGCTGGCTGCCCTGGCGCCGTCCGGGCTTCCAGCTCGGCCTCGATCTCGAAGCCTTCGTCAAGGCGAACCCGAACGCCAAGGGCGTCGTGCTCGAAAGCCATGGTCTCTTCACCTGGGCAAACGACGCCAAGGCCTGCTACGAGCTGACGCTCGATATCATCAACAAGGCGATTGAATGGTTCGCCGCTCAGACCGAAGGCAAGACGATCTTCGGCGGCGCGGTCGTGCAGAGTCTGCCGGTTGCCGAACGCCGGGCGATCGCCGCTCGCCTGATGCCCGAAATTCGCGGTCGCATCGGCAAGCAGGAGCGCAAGCTCGGCCATTTCGACGATCAGGATGCCGTTCTGGAATTCGTCAATTCAAAGAACCTGCGTCCGCTCGGGGCGCTCGGCACCAGCTGCCCGGACCATTTCCTGCGCACCAAGATCCGGCCGCTGATCGTCGATTTCGACCCGGCCAAACCGGATGTCGACGCGATCGTCGCGGGTCTCGACAAGGCGCTGGAGGATTACCGCGCTGACTACGCCCGCTACTACAACGACTGCAAACATGACAATTCGCCCGCCATGCGCGACGCCAATCCCGTCATCTTCCTCGTGCCGGGTGTCGGTATGCTGTCCTTCGCCCGCGACAAGGCGACGGCTCGCATTGCCAGCGAATTCTACGTCAACGCCATCAACGTCATGCGCGGCGCCTCGACGGTCTCGGAATATCAGGGACTGCCGGAGCAGGAAGCCTTTGACATCGAATATTGGCTACTCGAAGAGGCCAAGCTGCAGCGCATGCCGAAGCCGAAGAGCCTTGCCGGCAAGGTCGCCTTCGTCACCGGCGGCGCCGGCGGCATCGGCCGGGCGACGGCAGCGCGCCTCGTCGGCGAGGGCGCCTGTGTGGTGCTCGCCGATATCGATCAGGCGGCACTTGAATCGACTGAAGCCGAGTTCGTGAAGAAGTATGGCGCGGACGCCGTGCGCACGGCGAAGCTCGACGTCACCAAGGAAGATGCGGTTATCGCGTCCTTCGCCGAATCCTGCGTCGAATTCGGCGGCATCGACATCCTCGTTTCGAATGCCGGTATCGCTTCGTCCGCGCCGATTGAAACGACGGAACTGTCGACGTGGAACCGCAATATCGACATTCTGGCGACCGGTTATTTCCTCGTCTCGCGTGAAGCCTTCCGGCTGTTCCGCCGTCAGGCGCTCGGCGGCAATATCGTCTTCATTGCATCGAAGAACGGTCTTGCCGCTTCGCTGAACGCGTCCGCTTATTGCACGGCGAAGGCGGCTGAAATCCATCTCGCCCGCTGCCTGGCGCTGGAAGGCGCCGATGCCGGCATCCGCGTCAACACCGTCAATCCCGATGCAGTCCTGCGTGGCTCGAAGATCTGGAGCGGCGAGTGGCGCGAGCAGCGTGCGGCCTCCTCGAAGATCGAGGTCGACGAGCTGGAGGAACATTACCGCAAGCGGTCGATGCTGAAGCTCAACGTCTTCCCGGAAGATATCGCCGAGGCGGTCTACTTCCTGGCGTCAGATCTATCGGCGAAATCGACCGGCAACATCATCAACGTCGACGCCGGCAACGTGCAGAGTTTTACGCGCTAGAGCAATTCCGGCAAAAGTGTGCAGCGGTTTTGCGTCCGGAATTGCGCAAGCAAACGGGCAGAGCTACTTCCGGAGGATCACCCATATTGCGTGGATGATCCCCGGCACATAGCCGCAAAGCGTCAGCAATATGTTGAGCCAGAAATGCAGGCCGATCCCGACCTGCAGAAATACGCCGAGGGGCGGCAGGATGATCGCAAGAAGAATGCGGATAACGTCCATCGTAGCTCCTGAGTTTTGAAGACATGTAAGCTTTAGAACGCAAACCACGTTCTGTGGTTCGCGACGTGGGAGGAAACAATGGCTGAATTCAGGATCGCACAAGATCTGATCGCGAGTGAAAATGACAAGCGGGCGGCGGCGCTGAAAGCCGACTATGAGGCGTTGGGTGCGACGCTTGATCGGCGCGACGTCGATATCGAGGCGGTGACAAGCAAGGTCAGCGAATTTTCCGTCGCCGTTCCTTCCTGGGGCGTGGGCACCGGCGGCACGCGTTTCGCCCGGTTCCCCGGCGCCGGCGAACCGCGCGGCATCTTCGACAAGCTCGACGATTGCGCCGTCATCAACCAGTTGACCCAGGCAACGCCGAATGTGTCGCTGCATATTCCCTGGGACAAGGCGGATGCACGGGAGTTGAAGGCCAAGGGTGATGCGCTCGGCCTCGGCTTCGACGCAATGAATTCGAACACCTTTTCCGACGCGCCGGGGCAGGCTTATTCCTACAAATACGGTTCGCTTAGCCACACCGACGCGGCAACACGCGCCCAGGCGGTCGAGCACAATCTCGAATGCATCGAGATCGGCAAAGCGATCGGCTCCAAGGCGCTGACCGTCTGGATCGGCGATGGGTCGAACTTCCCCGGCCAGAGCAATTTCACCAAGGCATTCGAGCGTTACCTCGCCTCGATGGCTGACATTTACAAGGTGCTGCCCGACGACTGGAAGCTGTTCTCCGAGCACAAGATGTACGAGCCGGCCTTCTATTCGACGATCGTTCAGGACTGGGGCACCAATTATCTGGTCGCCCAGACCCTCGGCCCCAAAGCCCAGTGCCTCGTCGATCTCGGCCACCATGCGCCGAACACCAATATCGAGATGATCGTCGCCCGCCTGATCCAGTTCGGCAAACTCGGCGGTTTCCACTTCAACGATTCGAAATATGGCGACGATGATCTCGATGCCGGCGTGATCGATCCCTACCGGCTGTTCCTGGTGTTCAACGAGCTGGTGGATGCCGAACAGCGCGGCGTCAACGATTTCAATCCGGCCCACATGATCGACCAGTCGCACAATGTCACCGATCCGATCGAGAGCCTGATCAACAGCGCCAACGAAATCCGCCGCGCCTATGCGCAGGCGCTCCTCGTCGACCGGAAGGCCCTCGTGGGCTACCAAGAGGACAATGACGCGCTGATGGCGTCAGAAACGCTGAAGCGCGCCTATCGCGCCGATGTCGAGCCGATCCTTGCCGAGGCTCGCCGCCGCGCCGGCGGCGCGATCGACCCGATCGCGGCCTATCGCGCCAGCGGCTACCGCAACAAGGTGGCGGCCGAACGTCCGGCTTCCGTTGCCGGTGGCGGCGGTATCATCTGAGCTGCCCGGCTGAATAAAAGTGTGGTCGCCGGCAACGTGGGGTGAAACGCTGCCGGCAATCGCTCAGGGTTTCCAGGCGCCGGCGATCTGACGGGTTGCGATGTTCAGCCGATTCCAGACATTGATGTTGGCGATGGCGATGACGAGAGCCGCAAGGCTGCGGCCGTCATAATGCCGGGTCGCCTCGTCCCAGATCTCGTCAGGCACCGGGTCGGCGCGGTCGCTGGTGCGGGTCACCGCCTCGGTCAAGGCGAGAGCGGCGCGTTCAGCCTCGCTATAATAGGGAGCGTCGCGCCAGCCGGCGACGGCAAAGAGCCGCTCATCCGTTTCGCCGTGTTTGCGGGCAATGCGCCAATGACCATCGATGCAGACGCTGCAGCCGTTGATCTGGCTGGCGCGCAGATTGACGAGTTCGAGCAGCCTTGGCGAAAGGCCTGTTTCGGTCGGCACCTTGCTGAGCGCATTGAGCGCCTGCATGGCTTCTGGAAGCACGAGGGCGGGATTTCCCATTCTCTCCTGCATCATAGGTCTCCTTGATTGGTTTAGGGTGCGACGATCCACCGGCGCTGTCACACCGGCCCGGTTTCATTCGTCATTGATGTGACGGAACGCAGCGAAGGAATGTGACGGATGAACGAGAATAATTGGCTGGCCGATCAATTCGAAGCCAACCGGGCGCATCTGAAGGCGGCCGCCTATCGCATGCTGGGGTCGCGCAGCGAGGCCGAAGACGCGGTTCAGGAGGCCTGGCTGCGGCTCACCCGCGCGGATAGGACTGACGTCGGCAATCTCGCCGGCTGGCTGACGACGGTGGTGGCGCGCATCTGCCTCGATATGCTGCGTGCCCGCAGGACCCGGCGCGAGGAGCGGCTGGAGACATCGGTCCATGCAGCGATCGCCGATCCGGCCAAGGATCCGGAACGCGACGCCGCCTTCGCCGATTCGGTGGGCGTGGCGCTGCTCGTCGTGTTGCAGACGCTGGCGCCTGCCGAACGAGTTGCCTTCGTGCTGCACGACATGTTCGATCTTCCCTTCGAAGAAATTGCGCCGATTATCGGCCGGTCATCCGCCGCCGCCCGTCAGCTCGCGAGCCGTGCCCGCCGCCGGGTGCAGGGCGCGGACGAGACGCCGGATGTCGATCTCGGCCGCAAACGAACGATTGCCGAGGCCTTTCTGACGGCTTCGCGCAGCGGCGATCTGCAGGCGCTGATTGCCGTGCTCGCTCCAGATGTCGTGTTTCGCCTGGATGCGACGGCGGCGCGTTTCGGCGCCTTCGGCGAAAGACGCGGCGCATCCGAAGTGGCAGAGTTGTTCAAGGGCCGGGCGCAGGCGGCAGAGATCGCCATCGTCGACGGCGAGCTTGGCTTCGTCGTGCGCATCGCGGGTCAGATCCGCGTCGTGGTGGCGTTCACCATCGCCGACAACAGGATTGCGGCAATCGAAGCTATCGCCGATCCACACCACCTCGAACGGCTTGAATATTCAATCCTGCGGGATTGAAATCGCTGGAAAATTTGCCGCTCCTTGACGGCGGGTGCGGCTGAGAACGAGCGCGCTGCCGCCGTTCCCGTGCGGCTAGCTGCGCTTCATTTCTCTTGACAGCAGTCTCTTCGACTTTATTCTATTATAAGGCTTCGTATGCCATAACTATGTAATTTGGATTATGATCATGTCGGGCGACCAGGCGAAAAAGCCGCTTCTCCTCACCAATGTCAGGCCGACGGCTTTCGGTGCGGGCGCATCCGAGGGGGTGATCGACATTCTCGTCAATGCCGACGGCCGCATCGCCCGGATCGGTCCATCGCTTCCAGCCGCTGAGGATGTGGCACTGATCGACGGCAAGGGGGCTTTCATTTCGCCGGGCTGGATCGATCTGCACGTCCACATCTGGCATGGCGGCACCGACATCTCCATCCGCCCGTCCGAATGCGGTCTCGAGCGCGGCGTCACCACCCTCGTCGACGCCGGTTCGGCCGGCGAGGCGAATTTCCATGGCTTCCGCGAGTATATCATCGAGCCCTCGCGCGAGCGCATCAAGGCCTTCCTGAACCTGGGCTCGATCGGTCTCGTCGCCTGCAACCGCGTCGCCGAGCTCCGGGATATCAGAGATATCGATCTCGACCGCATTCTCCAAGTCTACGCTGAAAACAGCGAGCACATCGTCGGCATCAAGGTGCGCGCCAGCCACGTCATCACCGGCTCCTGGGGTGTCACTCCCGTCAAGCTCGGCAAGAAGATCGCCAAGATCCTGAAAGTGCCGATGATGGTCCATGTCGGCGAGCCGCCGGCGCTTTATGACGAAGTGCTTGAAATTCTCGGCCCCGGTGACGTCGTCACCCATTGCTTCAACGGCAAGGCCGGTTCGAGCCTCATGGAGGACGAGGATCTTTTCAATCTCGCCGAGCGCTGCGCCTCCGAAGGCATCCGCCTCGACATCGGCCATGGCGGCGCCTCCTTCTCCTTCAAGGTCGCCGAAGCGGCGATCGCGCGCGGGCTTCTGCCGTTCTCGATCTCGACCGACCTGCACGGCCATTCGATGAACTTTCCGGTCTGGGACCTGGCGACGACGATGTCGAAGCTGCTGAGCGTCGGCATGCCCTTCGACAAGGTCGTGGAAGCAGTCACCCATGCGCCGGCCTCGGTCATCAAGCTGTCGATGGAGAACCGGCTTGCGGTCGGCGCGCAAGCCGAATTCACCGTTTTCGACCTCGTCGAGTCCGAACTCGAGGCGACGGATTCGAATGGTGATGTCTCGGTCCTCAACAAGCTGTTCGAGCCACGCTATGCAGTGATGGGTGCCGAGGCTGTCGCCGCTAGCCGCTACGTGCCGCGGGCGCGCAGGCTGGTGCGCCACAGCCACGGCTATTCCTACAGATAGAATCCGCCGCGAGGCGGGGTTCGATCATAAATTCTCCCGAGAGGCCTCAGATGATCGATGGTTCCAGGGATTTACGACAGTCAGTCCGGCCGCCTCGAAGGGGCTTATATCGCGTGTCGCGACAACAAAGCCCTTCGAAGCGGCGATGGCGGCGATATGTCCGTCCGGCGTCGGGAAGCCTTTGCCGTTCGTTCTAGCTCTGACGGCAAGGTCGGCATAATGCCGGGCCGCTCCGACGTCGAATGGCAATACCCGATCCCCAAAGAGTGCTAATAAGCCGCCAAACATCTCGGTCAGGGCCGCTTTGCGTCGATCGTCCGGTAAGGCGCCGATGCCGAACATCAATTCGGCCAAGGTAACACTCGACAAATACAGTGTTTCCGCGGCTTGCTCGTTGAGCCACGCGCGCACAGCCAAACTGGGCGTCGGTTTCATCGTCTCGGAAAGCACATTCGTATCGAGTACGATCATTCAAACCTCAAGGGCTCCGCCGCCGCCCTTTCGCGCAGCTGATCAAGCACCTCGAGATCATCATTGGTCAGCGCCAATTGCCGGCCGAGTTCAGCCAATGCGTCTCCCATGCGAATGCGCTGCTCGGGCTTTACGGCATTTTCCAGGATTTCGCGAACTTCCGCCTCGGTGCTGCGGCCACGCATCGCCGCCCGGACACGAAATGCGCGATGCACGTCATCGGGCACGTTTCGAACTGTCAGAACGGCCATATTCAGACCCCAAATGCTGTCAGTGACGTCAACATAGATGCAATGCGAGTCAGAGGACAATCCTTCAAGGATCGTGTCGCGTCAGCGGTTGCGCCAACCCATCAGTTTTTCGATCCGCTCCGCAGAATTGCGCACATGCGCCGTATAATGGTTCTCGTCGGAAAAGGCCTTCTGCTCCGGCAGCACGATCGAAATGGTGGCAACGCACTGGCCCTCGCGATCGCAGATCGGCGAGGCGATGCAGGCGACCGCATAATCGGATTCGCCGGCCTGGATCGACAGGCGCGACTCGAAGGCCTTGCCGGCCGCTTCCGATAGGGTGCGCGGATCGATCTCGGCGCGGCCGGTCGGCGACGAGCGGGCGCAGCGTTTGAAAAGCTCGATGCGTTCCTCTTCGGGCAGGTGGCCGACGAGCAGGCGGCCCGACGCCGTCCAGTTGAGCGGCACCCGGGTACCGACGCGCGACGCCACCTGGAAGTGGCTCGGGCCGTCGGCCATGGCAAGCACCAGCATGTAATCGCCGTCACGGCCGCAGACCTGCACGGTTTCGCCGGCCTGGCGACAGAGATCGTGCATTTCGTGGGTGGCGATACTCATGAAATCCAGCGACCGGGCATAGGCAAGCCCGTAATGATAAAGCCGGGCGCCGAGCCAGATCGAGCCATCCGCCTGGCGCGTCAGCATATTCTTTTCGACGAGGTCGTCGACGATGACGTAGACGGTCGATAGCGGCGCCTTTACCGCCTTGGCGATGGCATAGACGCCGGCCGGCGATCCTGTTTCATAGAGATGATCGATCACCTGAAGAGCGCGGTCGATGCCGCTGACGCGGGCGCGGCGCGCGCTCTTGCCGCCGGCTTCGCCGGCAAGGCTCTCATCTTCGGAGTAAACTGCGGGCGATGTCTTTCCGTCCAATTTCATGCACCTCATGAACACTGCGACCATATTACATTACTATGGTACAGCGGTCGCTGTGGCAAATCGCAACATTTTGTAGGTTGATCGTCGGTGCGAATGTGGCGGCGGTGGAACCGGGAGACTGCGTTTCCGCATCCGCCGATACCGCCGACCTCATAACAAGCGGTGACGCGCTCCGATGAGGCTGCAGGCTTTTGCCAGCCCCTTGTCCAGCGTGACGAGCGTGGCGTCGCTATCGATTGCGACGGCGAGATGCAGCGCATCACCGGCACGAAGACCGATATTGAACTGTTCGATCATTCGCGCCGCTTCGATGAAGTGCGCCCGCGATATCGGCAGGCACTCGAAGCTCGTTGAACATAGTTCCTTGAACAGCGCCAAAGCTTTGCTGCGATCGGCCGGATCGATCTGTCCGTTTCTCGCCTTGACTCCGACAGCGCTTGAAAATTCGGTTAATCCAGCTGCTGACGGCGATCTCATCGGATCGACGCTCCGCCAGCCATTGCTGCACGTCGTCCGTGCGGGTTTCGACCGTCCATGCGGCGACGAGGACTGGTGTGTCGATGTAAAGCATCAATAACGATTGGTATCGCGCAGATCGCGAATGAAGGTCGCGGAATCGACCGGCTCGGCCGGTGGCTTCATCGAGGCCGTCAATGCTTTCAGCCGTTCGACATCGATCGGTTGTTTCGGCGTCTTCACCGGCACGAGCTGCGCCACCGGCTTGCCATGCCGCAATATCTCGATCGTTTCGCCGGCCTCCACCCTATTGAGCAACTCGCTCAGGTGGGCTTTTGCTTCCGCCAGGTTGACACGTGCCATCATATTGTCCCCGTGACCAACTTTCTGGTCATTTTATTCGGAAAGCGATGTGGCTGCAATGCCGTTGGAACAACCAGCCGCAGCCTGAGTTTGTCCCTCAACTCAGGAGGCTATAATGACGCATTATCCAACACCCCCTTTCCCATCCCAGAAACAGCCGATGCCGGGTTTCACCGCCCAGATGGACCCGGTTCCCGACCATGGCGAAAAAACCTATCGCGGATCCGAACGGCTGAAGGGCAAGCGGGCGATCATTACCGGCGGCGATAGCGGCATCGGCCGCGCAGTGGCAATCGCCTATGCAAGGGAAGGCGCCGATCTGTTGATTTCCTATCTCGACGAGGATGAGGATGCCGACGAGACGAAGCGGCTCGTTGAGCAGGCCGGGCGCAAGGCCGTGCTCGTCAGCGGCGATATTCAGGATCCGGCCCATTGCCGACAAATTGTCGAGACGGCGGTCAAGGAGCTCGGCGGTATCGACATTCTCGTCAACAATGCCGCGCACCAGGCAAGCTTCAAGAGCATCGACGAGATCAGCGACGAGGAGTGGGAACTGACCTTCAAGGTCAACATCCATGCGATGTTCTACCTGACCAAGGCGGCTGTCGCCCATATGAAGCCCGGCAGCGCCATCATCAACACGGCTTCGATCAATTCGGACAATCCGAACCCGACGCTGCTGGCCTATGCCACGACCAAGGGCGCGATCCAGAATTTCACCGCCGGCCTGGCCCAGCTTCTGGCCGACAAGGGCATTCGCGCCAATGCCGTGGCGCCGGGCCCGATCTGGACGCCGCTCATTCCTTCGACGCTGCCCGAAGACAGCGTCAGCAATTTCGGTAAGCAGGTACCGATGAAACGGCCGGGTCAGCCGGCCGAACTGGCCACCGCCTATGTCATGCTGGCCGATCCCTTGTCGAGCTATGTTTCCGGCACGACCATCGCGGTTACAGGCGGCAAGCCAATCCTTTAATGCATGTCGCCCGGAATTGGCGGTTCCGGGATGAAGGCGTGCACGGATAGAAGGAGCTGAAGCGCGTAATCACGATCTGGCAGGATGCGCGCTTCAGTCACGGCTTGCCGTAGCCGCCGCCGGTCGGCGTCGTGACGATCACGGCGTCGCCGGCGGCGAGCAGGGCCTGGTCGCAGCGGAGAAAGTTCGAAAAGCGCGGCCTCGTGAAAGGCGCGCGGGCGGACAAGGAGAAGTTGATCGCCGCCGCTTTCCGGCCACTACGATGAAGCAGCAAGGGCCGCCGCCTCTTTATGACGACAGCCCTTGTCGGGGGCAGGGAGAGATCCCCCGGTGTTCAGGCGGCTTTCAGCCGAAGCAGGGAATAGCCGGCAGATTGGCGCGGCTCGCAAGCGCTCCGATCATCTTGCCCACCGGCGTCGGGCGCGATTCGCGTTTCCCGGCGGCCGTTTCCAGGAGTTGCTTGAAGTCTTCAAGCTTCACGCCGTCGGCGCGCAACACCATGGCGATCAGGGGGTCGCGAAGGGCTTCGGATATTGTCAGGTCGTCTCTGGTCTGTCTCATGGCTTGTCCTCCTTTCGTGGGCGGTCGCCCGTGTTCCACATCCGCCGCCAACCCTCTGCGTTGACTTTCGCGGCCTGTGGTGTTACCGGTAAGTAACAATGCTGTTGTTACCGATCGGTCACATTGATGTCAAGGACTTCGTCCGCAAAAAAATCAGAAACTTCGAATGAAATCTCCGCAACCGTTTCAGAAGATCGCATCCCGCCGCGGGAGCGCATCGTCTCGACGGCCGTGGAGCTTTTCCGCGAGCGCGGCATCCGCGGCATCGGCGTCGATGCCATCGCCGATGCCGCCTCGACCAATAAGATGACGCTCTACCGGCATTTCGGCTCGAAGGACGAACTCGTCTGCGAGACGCTGCGGCGTGCCTCCGAAAGGGCCGATGCCATTTGGCGCGATCTGGAGGCCGCTCATCCCGGCGATCCCCGCGCCCAGCTCGACGCCTGGGTGGAGATGCGGGCGCAGTGTCTGAACGGCGAGCCCGCCGGCTGCGATCTCGCCAACGCCGCCATCGAGCTCAAGGGAGAAGGGCATCCCGCCCATGAAATGATCGAGAGGCACAAGGCCGCACAGCGCGATCGCCTGGCCGCGCTCTGTTCGGCGGCCGGTGCGCGCGAACCTCAACTTCTTGCCGATACGCTGACGCTGCTGCTCGAAGGCGCGCGCGTCAGCCGTCAGGCAATGGGCGCCGCCGGCTGTTGCGGCCATTTCGCCAAGGCCTGCCGAGCAGCGATCGCTTCTTTCACCTGATAGACCGGAACCTTACCGCCTCCACACCGTTTTTCCATCACCGGGACGATGTGGAGACCGGGAGATGAACTACGCCTATCTCAAGCGCCTATATGCCAGACGCGCCGAGCTCGAAGCCAAGCTCGAGCTTCACGAGGCACGCTATTGTTTTGGCGAGGAAGAGGTCGATGACGGCACCGACAGCGACCTGCGTCAGCGATTGAGCGAGGTCTCCGAGGAGATCGCCGCGTTGGAGAACAGGTCGGCCAGAGCCCTTTCAGGGTAGGTCACCGTAGCTGCAGGTGCTGCCGGATCATTGGCAAAGCCAGGGTCAGGAGCGTCGCGAAAACCATGATGACGCCATAGGGTATCTTCCGGCTCACCCGAATTTCCTCGATGCGCATGAAAAAGGCGAGATGCGCGACGGGCAGCGGCACCGGCAGCCGCAGGGCCAGCAGCGTCACGATGCCCAGCACAAGCAGCAACATCGCAAACGGCAGCATTCCGTGCCATCCGACAAAAAGGCCGATCGGCAGGAAAAGCTTGGCGTCTCCTGCGCCAAACAGCCGGAACGCCCAGAGCGCCACCCCAAGCATGAACATCAGCAGACCGGCTCCGATGTCGCCACCAATTCCGTTCGAAGCAAACAGGGCCGCGCCGACATCCTCGGAACCAAGCATAACGGCCAGCGCGCGCAGCGCATAAAGTGTCACGAGCGCAAGCACGAGCGTGTTGGGAATCTTCCAAGTACGGAAATCTGTCCAGGCGGCGCAGAGAAAAAGTAATACTGAAATAGTATTAATAACAACGACCATTTCCAGCATCGGATCAACCTTTTTGGGCTACGTTAATCTACCATGTACGCTCATCGTCACTGAACATCGGCCACAGGAGTCGGCTTTTACGACCAGTTCGGCGATTTTTCGTCTTAACCATAAAGTATAGATGTCGAATGTCTGCGTATAAAACAATTGACTAAATTAGACTTAACAGATTATTAATATTTCCAGTCGAAGGGGCGGTCTCGACGACTAGTGCCGGGGGAAATACGGCGCACCACTTACCTGGGAGGTAATTCTCGATGAAAGCATTTGTAAATAGCGTACGCGCTTTCGCGCGGGAAGAAGATGGCGTCGCACTCACCGAATACCTTATTCTGCTTGCCTTGCTGGTTGGTGGAGTGATCGGGGCGGTGACACTGGCCGGTACCAATCTCGCTACCGTGTGGAACGGCTGGGCAGCTTGGTTTACGGCCAACCTGACGGCTCCAGCCTGAAGCTGGCATTCGCAGAAGCGAGGGGTTTGTTAACCCCTCTCTTCTAAATTAGCATCAATGAATGGATGCGCTCCGTCCAGTGTAGCGAGTAACCGCGATGCGTTCTTCAACAATTTTAAGCCTCGTTATTGCATTTGTACTCGCCGCCGCCGCAGTTTTCGGCATGCGCGCGTATCTCTCCGATCAGAAGGCCAAGCTGCTGGCGATGAGCGGCGTAAAGGCCGAGGAAAGGACACTTGTTGTCGCTGCCACTCCGATGCGCTTCGGTGACCGGATCCGATCCGAAAACCTCAGGGCCATTCCGTGGCCTTCCAATGAAACACCCGCAGGCTCATTCGTCAGCATCGAGATGGTCGTCGGCAATGATGCCCAGCCGCGCTATGCCATGGCGGCGATCGACCCTGGCGAGCCGGTTCTATCGTCGAAAATCACCGGTACTGGCGAACGCGCCACTCTGTCGGCGGCGCTGGATCAGGGCATGAAGGCCGTTTCCATTCGCGTCAACGATGTGCTCGGCGTGGCCGGCTTCGTTAGGCCTTCCGATCGCGTCGACGTGCTTCTGACGCGGGTCGTGCGCGGGCAGGCGGGCAACGATCAGACCTTCGTCGACGTGCTGCTGCAAGGCGTCAAGGTCCTTGCGGTGGACCAGACGGCAGACGAGCGCAAGGACGAGCCATCCGTCGTGAAAACGGTGACCTTTGAGGTCACGACCGACGAGGCGCAGCGCCTGACCCTCGGCTCCAGTGTCGGCACGCTCTCGCTGGCGCTTCGCAATGTTGCCTCTTCCTCAGTCGAGCAGACCCGGCCGATCACTGTCGCCGACCTCGGTGGCGGGGCGATGGCGACAGAACTGGGCAAGGATTTGGAAAAGCAGTTGCCAGAACCGGCAAAACAAGTGCAGATTGTGGAACAAAAGGTTGAGCCGGTGTTGCCGGTTGAGCCGAAGTGGGTGACAGTGGGAGTCTGGAACACGACGAAGCGCGAGGAGCACCGAGTCGGCCTGGTCCAGTGATGTTGATGCGGAATGCCGCAGGTGCGGCGAGCCGGATGAGGGGGCTAAAGCAGGCATGGCGAACGGCAAGAGAAAAATCGCGAGGACGAAAAGCCTTGCGGCACTAGCGGCAGTGTTTTCGGCCTGTGTGTGTTTAGGCCCCGGAGTTGCCGGCCGCGCCAACGCACAGGAGAAGTCCATCACTTTAGGCGAATCAGTCCAGCATGTGACCTTGCCTCCGAACGAGACGCTGACGCTCAATACAGGCCAGCCCTTCGGTGATCTTGTCATCGGCAGCGCCGATATGATCGACGTGGTGCCGCTTTCCGACAAGTCGCTGTTCATCCGCGGCAAAAAGCCCGGCGCCACCAATATTTCGGTCTATGGCGACGACAAGTCGCTGCTTGGGGTCATCGACATCCGCGTTGCGAGCGATTTCAGCGAAGTCGCTTCCGCCATTCGCTCTGCCGCGCCCTCGGCTCGGGTCAGGGTCATCAACTCCAACGATCGCATTCGCCTGACAGGCTTCGTCCGTGACGGCATCGAACTGCAGCGGGTGATGGAAATCGCCCAATCCTATTCCGACCAGCCAGTGCTGAACCAGTTGCGCGTCAGTGACAGCCAGCAGGTGATGCTGGAGGTCCGTGTCATCGAAGCCTCGCGCCAGACGGGTCGTGACCTCGGGATCGGTTGGTCCGGCTATGGCAACAACAATCGCATCGGCAAGGCAACGGCCAGCCAGGGGATCACCGTTGATGACAACGGCAACTTGGCCCGTACCCTCCTTGATCCCAAGGGTGCGGCAACGGGTGCGTTGCCCTTCGGCCAGCTGATCGCCAAGGTGTTGGAAATCTCCGGCGGCCACATCGACGTTGTGATCAACGCCCTCGAGCAGAAGGGATTGGTGCGCCGCCTGGCTCAGCCGAACCTCATCGCCATGAGTGGCTCTACCGCCAGCTTTCATGCCGGCGGTGAAGTGCCGATCCTGAAGACGACGAACAACGGCACGACGGTGGCCACAGAGACGGACTATCGCCCATTCGGTGTGCGGCTGACCTTCAAGCCGGTGGTTCTTGATGATGGTCTCATCAACCTGGAGATCGAGCCTGAGGTTTCCGAGATTGATCCGTCGATCAACGTCAACGGCAATCCGGGATTCATCTCGCGCGCTGCCAGCACCACGGTCGCGCTCCGCGACGGCCAGAGCTTTGCCCTGGCGGGCCTGCTGCAGTCGATCAATGCCAAAGACATCCAGCAATTGCCGGGACTCGGGCAGATACCGGTGCTCGGCGCTCTGTTCCGTTCGACCAGTTTCCAGAAGAAGGAATCCGACCTCGTCATCGTCGTCACGCCACACATTGTGCGCCCGGCCCGCCCGGGTGAGGACCTCTACAGTCCGCTCGATCAGACGCGTTCGTCCAACGACGTCGAGCTCTTCGCGCTCGGTGTGCTGGAAGTCGACAAGGACATGCTCCGACGCTTTCGAAATGGCGTAGGTGTGACCGGGCCTTATGGCCACCGTCTCGACTTGAACCAGGGAGTCCAAGCCGTTGCTACAAAACGCTAAGCGCGTCCTTCTCGTCTTTGCGGCCGCCGGCCTCGCTTCCGGCTGCGCCGACTACATGAACCATCGCGACACGATCACCTTCGGGGTCGGCAACGCCGTGGAAGCAAACAAGGCCATCCAGATCGAGGACCCATTCCCGCCGGAAGCCCAGCGAACCCGAATCGCAAGCGACGGCAAGGTGATCCGCAGGGTGGTCACTCAATATCAGAACGGCGGGCTGGGCGTTGTTCAGCCGTCGCCGGCCATGGGGGCGAATGGGGCCTCCAACGGGGCGATCGCCAGCCAGTAGCTGGCGGAAGGCATGAACGGCGCAGCGCGCCGCAGGGGAAATGCACGAAACGGGTCATCACGGCGATAGCGCCGTGATGGGGGGACGCCAATGCTCAGCAGGGTTGTCAGACGGTTCTGGAATGATCATCGTGGCTATGTCATCGCCTTGACCCTCATCGCCATGCCAATGCTTCTCGGCTTTTCGCTGCTGGTCATCGATGTCGGCCGCAGCAGCAACCTGCATACCGATCTCCAGAACGCGGTCGATGCGATGGCGTTGGCGGGGGCCCGGGAACTCGATGGCCGCGATGATGCCATTTCGAGGGCGCAGACGGCGATCGAGAAAATCGCCAATAGCGCGGCTTTCTCCGGCGGCGGGACCGGCATGTCGCTTGGCTCGTATATCAGCGTGAGCTATGACGCCGGCAATGATGCCGGAAGCACGGTTACCGTGCTTTTTCTGAAGAGCATCCCGGCCAATGACGATACGCCCATCCCGGCTTCGATGGAAACGACAGAGCCCAGCGAAGCTTCCTATGCCTGGGTCATCGCCAAGCCGCAAGCGATGCAGACGATCTTTCCGATCCCGGTCGGCTTCAACCGCGATACGATCAACATTGCCGCCGACGCCGTGGCGGTATACCACGCCAGCGCATGCGACGTGACGCCGATCTTTATCTGCAATCCGTTCGAGCCTGCTGGCAACACCAGTGCAAGCGCAGACGCAGCTGCCGCAACCGCCTTGCACACCAATTTTGCGGCCGGCAATCTCTACGGTCGGCAGATCGAGCTTCACAGCACCTCGTCGTCCAGTCCCGGCCCCGGCAATTTTGGCTTCCTGCGGACCCCCTTGGGCAACGGTGCGTCCGTGCTGGCGGAGGCTCTTGCCACCGGCAATCCCGGCGCCTGCTACACACAGGACAATCTTGATACCGAGACCGGCGCAATGGCGGGGCCCATCGAGGACGGGGTGAATACGCGCTTCGGCTTTTACGCCTCCTCGTTCAATAGCGCGAGGGGAGATTATCGTTACCGTCCTGCGCGAAACGTACGCTCCGCTCGGACAACCACCAAGGGAAAGCCGGGCTGCGATACCTATGCTCCGGTCATGGTCGGATCCGTTGTCGGCGATGCGACCAAGGCTTTGCCGCTCGGCTACGGAGCGGCCATGAGCTCGCTTGCCGGCGGCAAGATCAGCAGCGGCAACAATTGGAACTACACGACCTATTGGAATGTCGCGCAGGGCACGGCTGCGCCCTCGGTGAGCACGGTCCTCAGCAACTACTCCAGCTATCCCCCGCAGGCGACCGGAACACCGAGCCAGCCCTCCGCCTACGACGTTTATCGTTACGAGCTTGCTAACCCATCTCTGATCAACCATGCCTCGGCGAATGGCGAAACCGGCAAACCGACAACCGGCGGCCAGTGCTATACCGGCCCGGACCTTTCGAACTATACCGCGGCTGAATATGGTGATCGCCGCGAAATCTTCTCAGCCATCGTCAATTGTGGCTATGAAGCCTCAGTCGGGCATCTGAACGGTCATAAGGCCACCCGCGCCGTGGCCTTCGCGCGCATGTTCCTGACCAAGCCGGCGATAAAGGATTCCAGCGAACGATACCTTTCCCTGGAGATGATCGACATCACCGGCAAGGGTGGTCGCGGTACGGCAGACGAATTCCTGCGGGAAGAAGCGGAGTTGGTCAGATGATGGCGCTCCGCAAGTTTATCTTGCATCAGCTTTGCCTCGGCTTGTGGCGGCGGGATGAGGGCGCAGTGCTTGCTGAGGCGCTGCTCGCGATCCCCTTTGTGACGCTCTTTGCCGCGGCCATACTGGAGTTCGGCAGCATTTTCTGGCAGCGGATGCAGATCGACGCAGGTCTGCGGGATGCTGGGCGTTACCTGTCGCGATGCCGACCGCTGTCGGGAACTTATGTGCCGACATGCAATCAGGCAACGGCAAAGACGATCGCTTTTTACGGAACGCAGACACCTGCGGCAAACGCTCAACCGCGCGTCCCCGGCTGGAACGACCCTGCCGACATTACCATCAGTGCGCCCGATGCCGATGGGAACATTACCATTTCCACTGCGCATCTCTACCAGAGCTCGCCGGTATTCGGCTTTCTTGGAATCGACGCCATCACCCTCAGTTCCTTCCATGAAGAGAGATATATCGGATGGTGATCTTTCGGCAGATCAAGACATTCTGGCGGGATAGCAGTGGTGTCAGCCTTGTCGAAGCATTGCTGACCTTTCCGATCGTCATGCTGGTATTCGCCGCTTTCATCGAGTTCGGCTATGCCATGTCGCAGTGGAATCAGACGGTCAAGGCACTGCAATATGGTGCCCGACTGGCGGCAGTATCAGATCCGCTGACAACCAATTTCAATGCCGTTTTCCCGACCGACGCTGCCGATCCGCTCAACAACGGCAAAGCCACTCCGAACGATGCCACGATATCGTCGACCTGCGGACCGGCTCTTGCCAATTGCAGCATGGCGGCATTGAACCGCATCGTCCTGGGAAGCGATGGCGTTTGCAACGTAGGAACCGATCCGCATCCCGGCATTTGTGACCTTAACTGGCGCATCAACCGGGAGAATCTGGTTGTCACCTATCAGCGATCGGGACTTGGCTATTGGGGCCGCCCTGACGGGCCGGTGGTGACGATGCGGCTGGAGGTGCGCGACATCACCTTCGATCTGCCGATCCTCGGCGGGCTGTTGGGATTGAACGACGTCACCATCCCGGCCCATCCAGTAACGATCACGACGGAAGACCTGAAGACCTGCTCAACCTGCTGATTCCTTAATTAACGCGTAGGAAAGCGAAAATGACAGCGCACATGAACATTGCCGCATCCGCCAAGATCCTGGTTCTCTCCGACGACGCGGCTGCAGCGAGCTTCATGCTCGATACGTTCGGGTCTCTTTCGCGTTATGATGTCCGCCATTTCTCGCTGAAGGCACTCGGAGAAAAGGGCCGGCTCGATCCAACGCAGTTCGACCTGATCGTTCTCGATGTCGACAACGGGGAATTGCTGCAGCAACCGGAGCTCTTCGCGTTTCGTACCAGCTACCGGGACATTCCGCTAGTCGTCGTTTCCGAAGACCTGCCGGACGACATGATGCGGCTGCTCTTCCGCCTGAACGGCAATGACTGGCTGAAGAAGCCGCTGGAGCGCCGCGCCCTCATCGACATGATTTCGACCCATGCGCCAGGCACCGGGGCCAGCGACAGCCGGGTGCATGCCGTGGTCTCAGCCGTCGGTGGCGCGGGCGCCAGCATGATCGCTTCGTCGCTTGCGCATTCGCTGGCTCAGCCGACCAAGAACTCGACGCCGCGGGTAGACCTGTTCGATACGGATTTTTGCTCCGGGGCGCTTGGCTACTATCTCAATCTTGTGAACGACTATGACTTGAAACCGGTGATCGCCAATCCTTCCCGGGTCGATCTTGAATTCATCGATCTCGTCCGAAAGCGGCATCCGGGAGGCTTTTCACTGCTTTCCTTCAAGCAGCCGTCAGTCCTTCTGTCGCCGAAAGGCGGTGAACTCGTGCTGCGTATGCTCGACGTGGCCGCCTTCGAGAGCGACCACACGGTCGTCGACGTCCCCTATTATGACACGCCGTGGAAATACGAGGTGCTCACTTCGGTCAACAGCATCTACATCGTCACCGAAATGACGATTCCCGCGCTTTCCCAAGCCAAGGATTTGTTTACCAATCTGGCGCGGCTGCGAGGCAGTTCGGATCAGATATTCATCGTCATCAACAAATACCGCGCCAAGCTTTTCGGCCTCGGCCTGCGCCGGCAACAGACGGAGAAGATCTTCAAGGGCATCCCGACGCATGTCATTGCGGATGAATGGGATACTTTGAGCGAGGCGGTTAACCGCGGCGTGTTGCCGGCTCAGGTGAATTCCCGCGCGCGCTTCTGCGGCGCGGTCGGTAAACTTGGAGCATTGGTGCGATGAAGGCGATTGACCGTGGCCGCCTAAGGTCCTGCGTTGGCCTTGTGGTTCTGGCCATTCTGGCCGTTGCCGGGGATGCTGCGGCAGGCGGACTTGTGCCTCGAAGCCTTGGGCCGACGACAAGCACCGTGGTGACGATCGAAAGAGGCTACGCCGCTGGAACGATCGTCATCGTCAGCGCGAACCGTACGCTGGATCTCGTGATCTCTGATGGACGCGCGATCCGTTACAAGATCGGCGTCGGACGTGATGGATTTCGCTGGAGCGGGACCGTCAAGGTTGGACGCAAGGCAGAGTGGCCCGACTGGCGCCCGCCTGCTGAGATGAAGGCGCGCGCGGCCGGACTTCCGGACTTGGTACCTGCCGGACCGCTCAATCCCTTGGGCGCTCGCGGGATCTATCTCTTCAAGGGCGGGACCGACACGCTCTACCGCATTCACGGAACGAACGAGCAGTCGACGGTCGGCGATTTCGCCTCATCGGGCTGTTTTCGCATGAGCAATGCCGACGTCATCGATCTCTATGAGAGGGTGAAAGTCGGTTCCACGGTCATTGTAAAATAGTTCAGGGGTGGGAAGCATGGCGAACGGCATCATGGGGCGTTTCTACAAGCATCAGCAGGAGCCTGAAAGCCGGGAACATCCGGAGGCCGCCGACCTGTCTCTCGTCGCAGCTCAGAACATGCCTGCCCGACCGGTCTCTGACAGCGCCACGGCGGGTGGCGATGAGGCGTCGCTCGGGCCGGACATGGTTTCCGAGCGGGTCAATCTGCACCGTTACCTGCTCGATCGTATCAACCTCGGGATACTCGACACGCTCGACAATGAGGAGATCGCGACCGAGATCCGGCCGCTCGTCAAGGACTATATCCGGAGTAACAACTTTCCGCTGAATGCCAAGGAAATCAACGATCTGATCCGCGATATCACCGACGAGATGCTCGGGCTGGGGCCGATCGAGCCGCTGCTGGCCGACGAGACGATCGCAGATATTCTCATCAACGGCTACAGCAGCGTCTATGTCGAGCGGAGCGGCAAGCTTGAAAGCACCGCCGTGCGTTTCAAGGACGAGGACCATCTCCTTCGGGTGATCAACAAGATCGTCTCGGCCGTCGGCCGCCGCGTCGACGAATCGACGCCGATGGTCGACGCCCGCCTCAAGGATGGCTCACGTGTCAACGTCGCCATCAGGCCGATCTCGGTCGATGGGCCGCTCGTTTCCATCCGCAAATTCACCCGCAAGCCGCTGACATTGGAGCGCCTCGTGCAATATGGCGCCATGGCCGATGCGATGCGCATCCTTCTCAGCGCCGCCGTCAAGGGCAAAGTGTCGATGGTCATTTCAGGCGGCACCGGTTCCGGCAAGACCACCTTGCTCAATGCTCTCTCCTCGCAGATTTCTCCAAAGGAGCGCCTGATCACCATCGAGGATGCGGCCGAACTCCAACTGCAGCAACCCCATGTCGGGCGTTTGGAAACCCGACCGCCGACGCTCGACGGACGCAACGAGATCCGTCAACGCGAACTTTTGAAAAATGCTCTTCGCATGCGTCCCGACCGCATCATCGTCGGCGAAGTCCGCGGCGACGAGGCGTTCGACATGCTGCAGGCGATGAATACTGGTCACGAGGGGTCGATGACGACCATTCACGCCAACACGCCCCGCGACGCCGTCGGCCGACTCGAACAGATGGTCGGCATGGCGGGGATGCCGATGTCGCAGTTGAGCATTCGCTCACAGATCTCGTCGGCCATCACCATCATCGTGCAGGTCCAGCGCTTGAGCGACGGCAGCCGCAAAGTCGTCTCGATTTCCGAGATCACCGGCATGGAGGGCGAAGTCGTGCAGATGCAGGAGATTATGAAGTTCAAGAAAATCGGCACTGACGAAGGCGGGCGGATCCATGGCGAATTCCGCGCCACCGGCATCCGGCCGCGATTCGTCGAGGAATTTGCGGAACTCGGGATCGAGATTCCCGTGACAATTTTTGATCCCGGTAAACCGCTCCAAACGGGACCTGTTCAATGACCCTGACTCTCGTTTACGCTGCCGTTTTTACTGCGGCCCTTGTCGCTGTTGAAGCGATTATGCGCGGCTACTTCAAGACATCCGAACGCCACCGCGCCGTGAACCATCGGTTGAGCTTGCTCGAGGTCAGCGATGATCATCGCAAGACCTATAGCGATATGCTCAAGGAGCGCGGTGTCGCCGGCGGTTGGCGACAAACCCCCATGATGCAGCGGCTGCTGCGGTTCTACGCCCAGTCGGGAATCAAGTTCGATGCCAGGCGATTTGCTCTCTTCGCGATCGCTGGCGCACTTTTTACGTGGCTGGCAGTTCAGTTCCTCGTGCCGAGCACTCTGTTTAGAATAATCGTCTTTCTGCTGATCTGCCTGCTCATCCCCGCGTTAGTCGTCTGGCGCGCCCGGGCGAGCCGCATGAAGAAATTCGAGCTGAAGCTTCCTGAAGCGCTCGATGTCGCCAATCGCAGCCTGGCCGCCGGCCACCCGCTGCCGGCGGCGATTTCTTTGGTGGCACGCGAGATGCCTGATCCGATCGGCACCGAGTTCGGCCTCCTCTCGGATGAACTCACCTACGGCGTGACGCTGGACGATGCCCTTGTGAACTTAGCCGATCGGGTCGGGGTCGAGGACCTGAATCTGCTTGCGATATCGTTGAGCGTACAGGCCGGAACCGGCGGCAATCTCGTGGAGATCTTGCAGAACCTTTCGAAAACTCTGCGAGACCGGTCGATGCTCAAGGCAAAGGTCAGGGCGATTTCGTCTGAAGGACGCATCACGGCGATCTTCATGTCGATCTATCCGTTTTTGCTCTACGCGATGATCAAGGCGTTATCGCCGACCTACTTCGACCCCGTCTGGGACAGCGGCCACGGACCTGCCGTTGTGAGCATTCTGCTGGCCATCATGGCGATCGGGAATGTCATTCTCTACAAGATGGTCAACTTCGAGTACTGAGGCGGTCATGTCGAGCGAGTATGGAATCTACCTCATCGTCTTCTTTGCAGTGCTGATATTTTCGGCGGCAGCCTCGGAATTGTTTTTTCGACAGCGCGAGGTCTCCGTTCGGGTGTCGAAGAGCTCGGCGATGGGCGACGACTTCCATGTCGGCGATACGACGATTGCCGATCTCGGCGAGGCGGAAAACCGCCTGATCCGCCGCTATTTCGAAATTACGCGACGTGACACGAATCTGAACTCCACCCAGAACCGGCTGATTCGGGCGGGCTATTTTGCTGCCGGCGCGGTGACCACCTTCCAGGTGGTCCGCGCGGTGATTTGTATCTGCATGCTGGTCGGGGCGGTCTGGGCCCTAAACCGGATCGCGCCGAACATGCCGCAGATAGGCGCCCTGATCATTGCCATGTTTGCTGCGGGCGCGACCTTTATTCTCGTCAACATTTATATCGACCGGCGTGGCACCGCCAAGGAGAGGGAGTACCGCCGCCTCTTTCCCGATTTCATGGATATGCTGATCGTCTGCCTCGATGCAGGGATGAGCATCGAAGCGGCCGCGAACCGTGTTGCCCGGGAATTCGTGGCCAAGCAGCAGGACTTCGGCCTCCATCTCTCGATCATGATGCTGGAAGTGCGGGGCGGCCGGCGACTGCGTGAGGCGCTCGCTAACCTGGCCACCCGCCTGAGAATCGACGAGGCCCGGGCCCTGTCCGTTCTGTTCCGCCAATCGGAGGAGCTCGGGACCAGCGTCACCCAGACGCTGCGGGTCTACAGCAAGGAAATGCGCGACCTGCGTATTGTGCGCGCCGAGGAAAAGGCGAACGCCTTGCCGGTCAAGATGCTGCTGCCGCTGGGCGCGTTCCTTTTTCCGGTAAGCCTCGTCATTGTGCTCGTGCCCGTTGTTATGCGTGTCATCAGTCTTCTTGTCGGCATGAAACCCGGCGGTTAAGCCAAGCGAGGTCGTATGCAGTATTCGCTCGAACAGAATCGTGATGCCATCATTTCCCTCGATCCGCGTATGCCAATGGCACCGGGAAGCATAGAGCAAGCGGGATTGGATCAGTCGTTCTTGCTTCGGCTGGCCGCAAAATGTGCGGCCGAGCAGGATACGACCACGGCCTCTCATCTCGCTGAACGCATGAAATTGCCGAAAGTGATCGTCAATATCCTGATCAAGGAACTGGTGAAACTCGCATACCTCGAGGCTCGCGGCCTGGCGGGTGAGGATGTCAGATCCGATGTTCGATATGCGCTGTCAATGAAGGGGTTCGAATATGCCCACGCCGCGTCGCGCCAATGCCAATATGTCGGGCCGGCGCCTGTGTCGCTCGACGCGTTCTGCCGGCAAATAGGTTTGCAGTCCATCCATCACGAGCGCGTGACCCCAGACCGGCTGACCGACAGCCTTGAGGGGCTGGTGCTCTCGCACACCCTGGTCGAGAAACTCGGCCCGGCCATCAACTCCGGTCGCTCTATCCTGCTTTACGGACCGCCCGGCAACGGGAAGACCAGCATCGCCGAGCGGACGTCGCAACTGTTTCGGCAAACGATCTGGGTGCCATATGCCATCGAGGTCGGCGGTCATGTCATCAGTTTCTATGACGAGGCCGTGCATCACCCCGTATCGGAGGCTGGCACGGAATCCCATTCGAAAGCCGATCAACGATGGATCGAATGCCGCCGTCCGGTGATCAAGACGGGCGGGGAATTGACCCTCGATCAGCTCGATCTCACCTTCAACGCCGGGCCAAATGTCTATGAAGCACCCATACACTTGAAAGCGTCCGGCGGCGTGTTCATCATCGACGACTTCGGGCGTCAGCAAGTGGCGCCACAGGCGCTCATCAATCGCTGGATTGTGCCGCTCGAGCGCGGATATGACTTTCTGACGCTGCACACCGGCAAGAAGTTCAAGGTTCCCTTTGACGAGCTGGTCGTGTTTTCGACGAATATCGCGCCGAAGGACCTCTCCGACGAGGCGGGCTTGCGGCGCCTCAAATACAAGATTTTTGTCAACACTCCGTCGCGCGACGAATATCTCAGAATTTTCAAATCCTACGCCAGCGGCACTGGATTGGTTGTCTCTGACCCAGAGCTGAACTTGTTCTACGATCGCAAGTACAACGGCGATGTGCTAGCGTCTTGCTACCATCCGAAATATCTTCTCGATTTCGTCAGTTCCTACTGCGAGTTTAATGGCTTAGCGCGAATCGCGTCGCTTGATATGCTCGAACGCGCGTGGGAAGGTGTATTTACGTCGGAATGATTGCGGACTTGGCGCTGATCACGGCCTGTTCCTGGACAATGCCAACGCAGATTTGATGACTTACGGGGAGTAAGCGAATGACCGGCATCCCGAATATCGACGTCGAAGTCGACGGCGCAAAACCAAGCCATATGCGAACGCCAGAGCCGAGAGTCTCAAGAAACCCGCTGCTCGTCGGTTTGATCCTCATGCTCCTGCCTGTGAATGCCGGCGTTCTCATTTATACGGCCAAGAACTCGGCCGATGTCCGCGAGAGCCGCGAGACCATCGCTGCGCTTAAAAGGTCCATCGATGGCCTGAGAGGACAAATGGAAAAGCAGTCGCGCAACATCGCGGAGAATGCCAAGGCCGACGAAGTCGCACTGATCCGCCAGGAGATGGATAGCCTGCAAAAGTCCATTCTGTCGATCAACGAAGGAATGCGCAACGACATGAGCGGTGCACGCATGGGTTCAGCTTTGGTCCTCAGTGCACCCGGCAAGGAACCGGCACAGTTTTTCGCACCCCGTGGCGTGTCAGCGGAAACACAAACTGCAGATAGCACCCTTGCGTCGATCGAAGCCGGCGGCATTTCCGTCAGTAACCTGCCGCGTTACGAACGCACACTCTCACCGGAAGGCAAGCTCATTCTTCGGAAGGCACGGTAAACTCCGACTCGCCGAAATCTCCAAAGCAATCGGTGGACGCCGCCCGGGGCGCCGTGCCGCTGCTCATATCTAGGGCGTTCTCATCTCGACGCAGATTGCCGATCGCTGAAGGACCGATTACCGCTGAGCATACTTCACGCTGTTCTTCATCAGTTCGAGATTACGGGCAGTGACTTCGTTTCCGGGATCAAGTTCATAGGCTTTCAGGAAATAGCGCCTGGCGGTACGCAGGTCACCGCGTAACAGGTGAGAATAGCCGATATTGTTGTAGTAGACCGGGGTGTTGCCGATCATCCGCGAGAGTTGCTGATAAGCGCGGTCGGAGGTATCGAAGCGGGCAACCATATCGGCGGAAGCCGCCAAGCCTAACCAGGCGGCCGGGTCTTCCGGAAAAACGTCAACCGCTCGCTTGTAGATGGCGTAGGATTTTCCGTAATTCTTTTCCTGAAACTGCAGTTTGCCGTTGGTTATCAGCTCGTCGTTCTTGTAGAAGGCGACGGCCGAGTCATCCTGGAGAGTTTTTGCGCTGTCGCCGTAAGCAGCCAGACCATCAACGCCGGATGACTGGCAACCCGCCAAAATCGCTCCGGTCGCCAGCAAAAAGGCAATGCATTTAGTCCCAGCTCTGATCTGCAGCATTGGCAATTTGATCCCCATCAGACATTCTTACCCAAGACTCGGATGCGTTCAGTGGCATCATCGTGAAAAAAAGCTAACAACTCAAGAATTTAAGCAGATACTCACAAAAAAGGCGACAGAGGCGGTCTTCGCTGGCTTGCGCCATGGGCAATAAACGCCAACTACTCGGGGTAGGCAACATGTGCGCCCCAAAATCTCGGCCTGATAGAAAAACTTGGCGGCGCATGTCGTTCACCAACTCCGCTTAGAGCAATTCCAGGAAAATTATGAAACGGTTTTCCCAGGCAAAGCGCGAAGCGCCTTTGCCGGGAATTGCGTAAAAACAAAAACTTGGAGCGGTGCTGCGCTTCCGTGAAAAGCCGAACCGCTCTAGTCCTTGGCGCTGAGGATCTCGATCGTCCGCTCGTCGAATTTTCCTTGATAAAAACGGTCGATCGCCCGGTGGAAGGGCGACCCCTGATCGCTGATCGCTGCAAACAAGGTCATCGATGAGCGCAGCTTGAGATCATCAGGCGAGCCGAGGATGTCATGGGCCGATCGGCCGTCGATCGATAAAAGAGCCTCGACGCAGCGCAGCAGCCGGCTTGAGAGCGTGGGATCGGCGAGATAGGCGGCCGCTTCCCCGGCCGAGCGTATGGCATATTTTTCCGCCATTGCAGAAGTGCCGAGCCCAGCGATCTGCGGGAAGATGAACCACATCCAATGAGACGTTTTCCGTCCGGCCTTCAGCTCGGAAAGCGCCTGCTCGTAGACGCCGTTTTGGGCATTGACGAAACGTTCGAGATTGTAATCGATCTTGCCGGCCATGGTTCTTCCCTTTTGCTGTCAACGCAGCTTGAGTCAGAGGGGCTCCATGCCCGGCGAAGAAATTTCTCCCTGGGCGAACAACAATGTCGCCCGGGGTAGTCGGCTTGCTGTCAGCAGACCCGTTCAGCATAAGGGCTGCTGTCACGGCAATGGCCGTAAGGCTGATGATGCGGCGTATCGCCAGGGGTGGCAGCAATGGCCGATGTCGTCACCGGATCCGTCACGTTGGAAGAATATGCGGCAAAACCAACAAAGCTCAAGACAACCAACGCTGCGACCACCACGATGCGCTCGAAACCGGAAAGTTTCTGCGCGCTGACATGTTCCACATAGTCACGCTCGCCTGGACCGAGAGATTCGTCCTCTTTCACGTGGAGGGTCACCATGTCTTGGCGACGGCTTAAAGTTTCACAATCTGTCATTTTTAATTACTCCTGCAACACATGCGGCCGGTCGAAGAGTAAACTCTCACCCTCGCGTCGAACCGGCTCGGCATGCGTGCAAGCATGTGTGTCTTCAATCGTGGCAATTGAAGGGGCAATTTTCAAACTCAGTGTTCAAAAATTCGTACCAATAGATGCAAAATATCGTGAAGCTCTGGCTCGCCGGAATGATCCGGGTTAGTCATTGACTGCATCTCTCATAAGGACCGCCCCATGAGCAAATCCTTCGGCGCGATGTCGGTCGCCCAGCTTTCCGTTCTCATCCAAGGCGGCGCCGCCGATCCGGTCGATGTGGCCGAGACGGTCTTTGAATCCATTGCGAATTATCCCGACAAGGCGGTCTTCACCACACTGCTCGAAGGTCGGGCGATGGAAGAGGCGCGCGCCTGCTCCAAACGTTTGCGGGAAGGGCGCTCGCTCGGTTTGTTGGACGGCATTCCGATCGCCTGGAAGGATCTTTTCGACATTGAAGGCCTGCCGACGACGGCGGGGTCAATCGTCCTGGCTTCCGACACACCCGCCGGCCGTGATGCGGCGGTCGTCGGTCTTCTCAGGCAGGCTGGCATGGTCGCCATAGGCCGAACCAATATGAGCGAATTTGCCTTTTCCGGTCTGGGCATCAATCCGCATTACGGCACGCCGGTCAATCCGCGCGGCACCGATCTCCCGCGCATCCCCGGCGGCTCCTCCTCTGGCGCCGGTGTTGCCGTCGCAGCCGGGTTGGTGCCTGTCGCGATGGGTACGGATACCGGCGGCTCGGTGCGCATTCCCGCTGCGTTCAACGGAATCGTCGGCTACAAGGCGACACGTGGCCGTTATACGATGGATGGAGTTTACCCGCTGGCAAAAAGCCTCGATTCGCTGGGGCCGCTCTGCCGCAGCGTCAGGGATGCCGTGTGGATCGATGCGGCGATGCGTGGCCTGACCGCGCCCGATGTCGTCGAGCGTCCGCTGCGGGGGCTGGAATTGCTCGTGCCCGAAAATATCGTTTTCGATGCGGCGGAACCAGGCGTTGTCGAGGCTTTCGAGGCAGCTTTGGAACGCCTTCAAAGCGCGGGCGCCGCTGTTTCCCGCACGGTCATTCCCGCCTTCAACGAAATTTTCGATCTTATGACAAGATACGGTCCGCTGGTGACGGCGGAGGCTTTCGCCCTTCACCGGGAGCGTTTGGCGGGACCGGACGCAGAGCGTATGGACCATCGCGTCGTCATGCGCACTCGCTTGGGAAGCAGGACGACGGCGCCCGATTACATCGCGATGCTGCAGGCGCGCAGCCGCCTGATCGCCGATACCGACCGTCTCATTGGCAATCGTCTGATCGCCTTTCCCACGGTCGCCCATGTCGCTCCGCCGATCGCGCCGCTGGAAGAGGATGATGAACTCTTCTTCGCTGCGAATAACAAGACGCTGCGCAACACCGCGCTCGGCAATTTCCTCGACTGGTGCGGCGTTTCCATCCCCTGCGGGACGGGTGTAGCAGGCATGCCGGTCGGTTTGCTTCTTTCGGCGACCGCAAATCGCGATGAGGCGCTGCTGGGGGCGGCACTTGCCGCCGAGGTGGTGGTCCGCGGCGATTTCGTCTGAATTGGCAATTGAAGCACCGGGTTTTTATTGCCATTGATGGATGAGGAGATCCTGGAGGAACGCACGTGCAGGTTTTGCAGAACGGACGCTTGGCGGTTTCGACCTGGTCGTTGCATCGGCTGCTCGGCGCCGTTTATGGCTATAGCCCCGATCCCGATAAAAGTGCGGCGCCCAAAGAGCCCTACGGCCCCGGCGGTGCGGCGCTGATCGACATGCCGGCGGCGCTCGCTGCGCGTGGTATCCACCGGCTGGAGATCTGTTCCTTCCATCTGCCGAGCCTTGATGCCGCTTATCTAACTGAACTCAGCGACGCGATGGCGGCCTCGAACGTGCTGTTCCAGACCCTGCTGATCGAGGACGGCGATCCAAGCCATCCCGAAACGGCCGAACGCGATGTCAGATGGATGGCAGAATGGATCGATATCGCGGCGGCGCTCGGGGCGCAGAGGATGCGCGTCATTGCCGGCAAGCAGAAGCCGACGGAGGAAAACCTTGCTCGCGCTGCCCGCCATCTGAACTGGTTGGCCGACAAGGCCAAAGGCAGTGGGGTGCGCGTCGTTGTCGAGAACTGGTTCGACCTGCTGCCGTCGCCGGTGGAGATGAACTGGCTGCTGGAGCGGCTGGACGGCAAGGTCGGCCTTAACGGCGACCTCGGCAATTGGTCGGCACCCGCCAAGTACGAAGGTCTTGCCGATATCATGCGCCGGGCGGAAATCTGCCACGCCAAGGCCGATTACGGCCCTGCAGGTCTCGATGCTGACGATTACCGCAAGTGCCTGGAGATGTGCGAGAAGGCCGGTTACGCCGGGCCTTTCACGCTCATCTATGACTCGCCCTTCTTCGCCGATGAATGGGACGGCATCCTGCTTCAAAAACAATTCATCGAGGATTTTCTGCGCGAGGCGCCAGAGCGCAGGACGGCTTAAAGTCCAAGGATTTCGCGCTTATTCCTGACGCGGGAACCTTTGGCTCTCCTCCAGCACATTCAGATCCATGTGATTGCGCATGTAGCGCTCCGAGGCTTTCTGCAGCGGCTGGTAGTCCCAGGGATAGTAGGCGCCGTTGCGCAACGCTGCATAGACCACCCAGCGTCGCGCCTGGCTTTCGCGCACGGCTGCGTCGAAATCGCCAAGGTTCCAGCGCTGCCCGGCCTGTTCGACAAGCCGCGCCAAAGTGTCGGCATGCGCCGGGTCGGCTGCCAGATTGTCGAGTTCTTGCGGGTCGGCCTCGAGGTCGAACAGCATCGGCGGGTCCTTCTCGCAGAGCGACAGCTTGTATCGCCCATCCCTCAGGCAGACGAGCGGCGCTTCGGAACCTTCAGCGGCATATTCGATCGGCACGGGGCCGCGGCTGCCGGTGCCCTGGGCAAGCGGGGCGAGATCCCAGCCCTCGGTCCACGGCTTCAGCGAGGCGATGTCGATGCCGATCAGGCCGGCGAGCGTCGGCGTCACGTCGAGGGTGGAAACCGGCTGGTCGATGCGCTTCGGCGCCCAGCCGGGCGCTGCGATCATCAATGGAACGCGAGCCGATCCTTCAAAGAAGTTCATCTTGAACCAGAGGCCGCGATCGCCGAGCATGTCGCCATGGTCGGACACGAAGAGGATGATCGTGTTGTCGGCCATGCGGCTGCGTTCGAGCACGTCGAGGATTTCGCCGATCTTTTCATCGACATAGGAGATATTGGCGAAGTAGCCGCGTCTTGCCCGCCTGATCTGTTCGCGGCTGATGTCGAAAGCAGCGTGGTCGCAGGCTTTCATCAGGCGCTGCGAGTGCGGGTCCTGCCGATCATAGGCGATCGGCGCGACCGCAGGGTCGAGAGCCGGGCAGTCCTCATAGAGATCCCAGAATTTGCGGCGCGCGACATAGGGGTCATGCGGATGGGTGAAGCTGACGGTCAGGCACCAGGGGCGCTCGTCATGGCCACGCGACAGGTCGTAGAGTTTCCGCGTGGCGTGATAGGCGACCTCGTCGTCATATTCCATCTGGTTGGTGATTTCGGCCACACCGGCGCCGGTGACCGAGCCGAGATTGTGGTACCACCAGTCGATGCGCTCGCCGGGCTTGGTGTAGTCGGGCGTCCAGCCGAAATCGGCGGGGTAAATGTCCGTCGTCAGGCGCTCTTCGAAACCGTGCAGCTGATCGGGGCCGACGAAATGCATCTTGCCTGACAGTGCGGTCTGGTAACCGGCGGCGCGCAGATGATGGGCATAGGTCGGAATGTCGGAGGCGAATTCGGCGGCATTGTCGTAGACGCGCGTCCGGCTCGGCAACTGTCCGGACATGAAGGACGCCCGCGCCGGCGCGCAGAGCGGGCTTGCCGTATAGGTATTGGCGAAGCGCACCGAGCGCTCGGCCAGGGATTTCAGATGCGGCGCATGAAGGAAATCGGCGGGACCATCGGGAAACAAGGTCCCATTCAACTGGTCCACCATGAGAATGAGGATATTCGGGCGCGCCATATAATTTGCCTTTTGCTATTTGAAGATTTTATTGAAGCGCCTATCATTGCGCCTGTAAAGGCAGCTTTTTTCGATAGCTGCCTAAAGGGATTTTTATGGCAGAACACCCGCCTGAGCTTGGATGGATGCGCCTTTTCGTTGAAGTCGCGCGACTGGGAAGCTTTTCGGCGGCTGCAACGCTTCTCGGGCTGACCCAGCCGGCGGTCAGCTACCAGATCCGCCGGCTGGAAGAACAGTTCGGTGTCAGCCTGCTGCGCCGCCAGCATCGTGGCGTTGAGCTGACCGCGGAAGGCGAGCGCCTTCTCGCGGTGACCGCCAAGGCAGTCGGCGACATCGATGCACTCGCCCGCAGTTTTCGCGTCGAAGCTCAACGGCCGGTCGTCAGGCTCAGGACAGACTATGCATTCTCCGCACTTTGGCTGATACCACGGATGGAGAGGTTTCGCCTTCTGCATCCAGAAACGGACATACAGATCATTGCGACGCAGAGGCTCGCGGCCGGATTCCGCGATGAAGCCGATGTCGCGGTGGTTTTCGGTACGCGTAAGGAATTTGCAGCCGTCGGTACGCTCCTGCTGCCGGAGAGGGTCGTGCCCGTCTGCACGCGCGGATTTCTCGATCGCAACGGCCCCCTCGACGATCCAAGAGTGCTCGCAAAGGCGCGGCTGATCCATCTTGACGGGCCTCTGCCATCGCCCTGGTTCGACTGGCGCAGCTACTTTGCCGAATTCTCAGTCCTGCGCGACATCAACGCCGGGCGCGGCGATATCAGCTTCAATACCTATTCCTTGGTCATCCAGGCCGCCCTCAGCGAGCAGGGCGTGGCGATCGGCTGGAAGGGCCTCGTCGATACGCTTCTTTCGGCACGCATGCTCGTCGAAGCCGGTCCACCGCTGGAGGCGCCCGACCGCGGTTACTGGCTGGTGCCGCCGCGGTCTCCAAACGTTCACAGCGAGAGGCTCAGCGCCTGGCTGGCGGATGAGGTGAAGAGAAATGATTAGCGGCGGTTGCAGTTCTGTCCAGGAGAAGCCTTGTCATCGGCGATCGCGATCGACATTGTGGGGCCGAATCGATGGCGAAGGTAGCTGAAGCATGCGAACGATCGGATATGTCATAGGTCTGCTCATGGTCTTGTTCGGCCTGATCTGGATCGGGCAGGGAAGCGGCTATTTTCCCTATCCGGCGTCCAGTTTCATGATCGCTCAAAAGATCTGGATGCTCTGGGGAGCCATTCTGGCCGCAGCGGGTATCGTGGTGATCGTCATCCTCTCGCGGCTGCGTCGCAGAGGATGAATTGCTGCTGCCGTCTGGCGGCAAATCCGGCCGCTGACGGCCTGTCGAAATGAGGAGAATGGCATGAGCGCAGCTGAAATCGACGGTTTTGCCGACCGTATCAGAAAGCACCAGGGCGGCATGATCTCCGCCTGGGTCGGCATCCCCGATGCCATGCTCGTCAACCATTTGGCGCAAGAGGCTTTCGATGCCGTCGTGCTCGATATGCAGCACGGGATGTGGGATATGCAATCGGCGGCAAACGCCGTCGCTCAGGTTCGTCTCGCCGGAAAGCCGGCCATCGCCCGCATACCCGTCGGCGATTTCGCTTCCGCCTCGCGCCTGCTCGATGCCGGCGCCTCCGGCATCATCGCGCCGATGATCAATTCGGCCGAAGATGCGCGAGCGCTGGTCAGGACCACGAAATATCCGCCCCTCGGCGAGCGAAGCTGGGGGCCGTCATTGGCGCTGAACCATACCGGCCTGTCGGCCGATGCCTATCTCAGGAGCGCCAACGAGCTCACGGTCGCCATCGCCATGGTTGAGACCCGCGCCGCGCTCGACGCTATCGACGGCATTCTTGGCGTCACCGGCATCGACGGCATTTTCGTCGGCCCTGCCGATCTTTCGATAGCTCTGTCGAACGGCGATCAGGTGGCGCCGAACGCCGCCGAGATCGACAGCGCCATGCAGCATGCCGTCGCGCGCTGCCGCGCCCACGGCAAATTCGCCTGCGCCTATGCCGGCGATGGCGAGCGGGCCGGGGAACTGCTGAAGTACGGATTCGATCTGGTCATCGCCGGTGCGGAGACCGTGCAACTGCGCGCCGGCGCTCGCCGGGCGATCAACGCTGCGCGCAGAATCGCTTCCGGCGGCTGAGCTCGTCTCAGCGAGCCGGTTTGGCCGCCAGCCAGATCACGTGGCGGGCGCCGCGCTTGCGGTTGGCGCGGGTATTGACCACGTCGACGGAGAAGCCGCTGTCCTTGAGACGGCGTGTGAAATCGGGATCAGGGCCGGACGACCAGACGGCGAGCACGCCGCCGGGGCGAAGCGCGTCGCGGGTGGCGCGAAGGCCGGCGAAATCGTAGAGCCGATCATTGGATTTGCGGGTCAACCCGTCCGGGCCGTTGTCGACATCGAGCAGGATCGCGTCATAGGCAGCCTTGCCTGCATGGATCGCCTCGCCGACATCGCCCTGGTGAAGGTGGACGCGCGGGTCGTCTAGACAGCCCTTGAAGACTTCGGCCATTGGTCCGCGCGCCCAGGCGACGACAGCGGGCACCAGTTCGGCGACGGTGACGCCGGCATCCTCGGGCAGCACTGCGAGAGCGGCGCGCAGGGTAAAGCCCATGCCAAGCCCGCCGATCAAGATCCTCGGTTTCTGATGCGTCCTGATCCGTTCCCAGGAAAGGGTCGCCAGCGCTTCTTCCGAGCCGCTGAGGCGGCTGTTCATCAGTTCGTTGGCGCCGAGCATGATCGAGAATTCGCTGCCGCGCCGCTTCAGCCTGAGTTCGCCGTCTTCGCCGGGAATGGTCGCGGAATCGAGCTGGATCCAGGGCAGCATGATGGTTTCGCCTCACATGAAAGGGACCGTCCCTAGCATAGCGCAAAGAGCGAGGCCAGCGAGCCGATCTTAGACCATCCGGATGAAGTGACCCTGCTCCACTTCGACGATATCATCCCGTGGCGCGGCAGAACGGCGGCGGATATCCTCGACTTCATCGGGCCTCAGCCGGGCTTTCGGGTCTTCGAAGCGGACATCGGGATCGGGCACGGCCGAGAGCAGCAGTCTTGTGTAGGGATGCAGCGGATTGTCGATCACTCGGGCGGTGCTGCCCCATTCGACGATCTGGCCGGCATACATGACGGCGATATCCTCGGCGACATAGCGGGCGGTGGCGATGTCATGGGTGATGTAGAGCAGGCCGAGATTCATATCCTGCTTCATTTCGTTCAACAGGTTGAGCACCCCCAGGCGCACCGAGACGTCGAGCATCGAGGTCGGCTCGTCCGCAACGATCACCTCCGGCTTGACGGCAAGGGCGCGGGCGATATTGACGCGCTGGCGCTGACCGCCGGAGAGTTCGTGCGGATATTTCGGCGCGACGAGATCGGGATCGAGCCTGACGCGCTGTAGCAGTCTGCGGACCGTGATGTCGATCTCAGCTCCGTTGATCTCCGGCCGGTGCAGCTTCAATGGCCGCCTCAGATGATGGGCGATGGTATGCGCCGGGTTGAGCGAAGCAAAAGGGTCCTGGAATATCATCTGTACCGAGCGGCGATAGCGAGCGATCTCATCTGCTCTCGCCCCTTCCACCGGGCGGCCTTTAAAGAGGATCTGCCCCGATGTCGGCTGATATTCGCGCATCGCCATCCGGGCGCAGGTGGTCTTGCCGCTGCCGGATTCGCCGACGAGCGCCAGCGCCCGGCCGGCATGCAGCGAAATGGAGATCGAGCGGGCGGCATGAACGGCGGAGGCGCCGTGGCCGAAGGTCTTCGTCACCTTGTCGAGGGCAAGGATGGCATCGCTCACAGCAGCACGCCTCCATGAAGCGAGGGAAAGGAGGCCCACAGTTTTTTCGTATAGGCGTGTTTCGGCGTCCTGTAGATCGCCTTGGCGCCGTTCTGTTCGACAAGCTTGCCCGCAAGCATGATGCCGATTCGGTCGCAGAACTGCACCATCAGCCCGAGATCATGGGTGATGAACAGCACGGAGAAGCTAAAGCTGCGGCGTAGCTCGTTGATCCGCTGCAGGATTTCGCGTTGAACGACGACGTCGAGCGCCGTCGTCGGCTCGTCCATGACGACCAGCTTCGGATCGAGCGCCATGCAGATGGCAATGACGATGCGCTGGCGCATGCCGCCGGAAAACTGGTGCGGGTAGTCGCGCATTCGGTCCGGCGCGATGTCGACCAGCTTCAGCATCTCGGCGGTGCGCTCGCGGGCTTGCGCTCGGCTCATGCCCTTATGGGTATGCAGCACGTCGTAAAACTGGGCCTCGATGCGCAGCACCGGGTTCAGCGAATTCATGGCGCTCTGGAAGACCATCGCCACCTCGCGCCAGCGGAAGGCGGCAAGCGCCTGCCGGTCGAGACCGAGCACGTCTCGGCCGTCGAGCAGGATCCGGCTCTCCTTGCGGATCAGCGCCGGCGGCCTGTGCAGGCGGCTGATGGCGAAGGCGATGGTGCTCTTGCCGCAGCCGGATTCGCCGGCAAGGCCGAAAACTTCGCCGGGCGCGACATCGAAGCTGACGTCGTCGACGGCGCGAAAATCCTTCTCCTCGCCGATGTAGTCGATGGTGAGGTTCCTCACCGAAAGCAGCGGCTGGGTCACAGGCGACCCTCCCCGGAACGGATGAGCAGCGACCAGCGCTTCAGATGATTGCCGGTGCGCAAACGCGGGTTGGCGATCTCGTCGACGGCGAAGTTCAGCAGCGACATGCCGATGCCGAGGAAAGCAAGCGCGAAGCAGGGGGTAAGGATATCCCACCAGGCGCCTACCGAAAGGGCGGAGGCCTTCTGGGCATTGTAGAGCATCGTTCCCCAGGAGATCGCTTTGGGATCGCCGAGGCCCAAGAATTCAAGCGTCGCCTCGGTGATGATGGCGAAGATGACGCTGCCGATGAAATTGATGCCGACGATCGAGATCACGTTGGGGAAGATCTCGAATGTCATGATGCGCCATTGCGGCTCGCCCATCATCTCGGCCGATTTGACGAAATCCTTCTGCTTGACGGAAAGCGTCTCGGCGCGGGTGACGCGCGCGCCCCAGGCCCACGAAGTGGCGCCGAGGATGAGGGCGATGACGACGGGGCTTGCCTGACCGATGAAGGCGGCGAGCACGAGCAGCAGCGGCAGGTTGGGAACGACGAGCACCATATTGGTGAAGAAGCTGATGACTTCGTCGGTCTTGCCGCCGCGATAACCGGAAATGATGCCGAGCGCGGTGCCGGCGAGGGTAATCAGCAGCCCGGCGCCGAAGCCGACGGCAAGAGAGGTGCGGGCGCCGTAGAGCAGCCGGGCGAAAACATCCTGGCCGATGCGGGTGGTGCCGAGCAGATGGTCGAGCGACGGCGGCTGGTGCGGCCTGCCGGTGCGGGCGGCGGGATCGTATTGCGTCAGCAGCGGCGCTGCGATCGCGACGACGACGATGAAAGCGATGATGATGAGGCCGACAAGGGCCTTGCGGTTTCGAAGCAGGCTTTTCATCTCAAGCTCCCTTCAGCCGCGGGTCGAGCAAGATATAGCTGACGTCGACGATGAAATTGGCGATCAGCATGGTCGCGGTCATGATGAGGAGCTGGCCCTGGATGACTGGATAATCGCGGGCGAGGATCGCCTGGTACAGAATATTGCCGAGGCCGGGATAGTTATAGACGACTTCGGTCACCAGCGAACCGCCGAGGATGGTGCCGATGGCGATCGCCAGGCTGGAAACGGTCGGCAGCAGGGCGTTGCGCGCCGCATACCACAGCATCACGTGCCGGTCGGAAAGGCCCTTGGCGCGTGCCATGACGATATAGTCCTCGCCGAGCAGATTGATCATGTTGTTGCGCATGGTGACGGTGAAGCCGCCGATCAGCACTGTGCAGAGCGTCACCATCGGCAGGATGCCGTGATAGGCCACACTGCCGATATAATGCAGGCTGAAGGCCGGATCGAGCGACGGGTCGGCGGCATAGCCGTTCGGAAACCAGCCGAGCGTGAAGCCGAAGATGAAGAGCACGATCAGCGAGGTGACGACGGCTGGCACCGAGGTCGCGAAGATCGCGCCGACGGAGACGATGACGTCGAACCGGCTGCCGCGCCGCCAGGCGGCGACGATGCCGAGAAAGGTGCCGAGCGCGAAGCTGACGACCGTCGCTGTTCCCATCAGGCCGACGGTCCAGACGAGAGCGTGGCCGAGCACCGAGGTGACGGGCAGCGGGAAATATTTGATCGAGCGACCGAGATCGCCGGTGAAGATGCTGCCGAGATAGGTGAGATATTGCCGCCAGAGCGGGCCGTCGACGAAGCCGAAGGTGAGCTTCAGCGCCTGCAGGCTTTCCGGCGGCAATTCGGTGCCGGCGCTTGAGAACATGATCTGCACGGGATCGCCCGGCATCAGCCGGGGCAGAAAGAAATTGATCGTCGCTGCAGCGATGAAGGCTGCAATATAGAAGACGAGGCGGCGAAGCAGGAAAGCCATGGGAACTCCGTCGTGACGAGAGCGGCGTTTCAAGACCGCTCCCGAGACCATGATGCTTTACTTCACAGGTTCCAGGGCGAGCAGGTTCAGCAGACGTGCCGGATTGGTGCGCGAGATCGACGGATTGACGAAGGGGTTTTCCTTGGTCGACCAGCCGGTGAAGCGCTTGGTGTTGTACTGATACCAGTTCGGATTGTTGAAGACTGGAATCATCGGCATGTTTTCGGCAACGATGCGCTGTGCCTTGTTCATCGCCTCCTTCTGCGTGGCAAGGTCTGCTGTCTGGGTGAATTCGGTGACGAGTTTCTCGACCTCCGGGTTGAACCAGCGCTGCGCGGTGAAGCGGGTCTTGCCCTTGTCCGAAGCGCTGAAGGCGCGCTTGTAGGGATAATAAGGTGAGGCCGAAGCCGGCAGGCTGTTGATCGCCGCATCGAACTTGCCGGCGATGAGGTTGCCGGTCCAGACGGCTTCCTCCGGTGTTTCGATCTTGGCGTCGATGCCGACCGCCTGCATGCCTTCGACGGCGATGTTGACCGTGTCGACCCAGTCCGTCCAGGAGTTCGGGACGATGATCGAGAAGGAGATCTTGCTGCCGTCGGGATTGTCACGGAAGCCGTCGCCGTCCTTGTCCTTGTAGCCCGCCTCGTCGAGCAGGGCCTTGGCGGCGTCGGCGTCATAGGTCGCGAACTTGCCGAAGTCGGCCTTGACGGACGGATCCGCCCAGCTCTTGTAGAGCTCGCCCATCAGGCCGGGGTCTTCGTTCAGCGTCGGATAGCCGTAGCCGGCGACGTCGATCATCGTCTTGCGATCGAGCGCCATGCCGATAGCACGGCGGAATTTCACATCGTTGAAGGCCTTTCTATTGTTCTCGTTCGCCGTTTCCAGATTGAACAGGAAGGCGACCATGCTGCTCGGCGAATACCAGTAATGGAAATGCGCCGGGTCCTTCGCGACATAGACATTGTCGATATCGGGAATGAAGGAGACACCCCAGTCGAGCGTGCCGTCGGCGGTTGCCGTCAGGATCTGGTTGTTGTCGGCAAGCTGCGGGAAGCGAATGCAGTCGACCTTCAGATGCGCGTTGTCCCAGTAATTCGGGTTGCGGCACTGGTCGTAGGTCTGGCCGGTGAAGCGCGGCACCTCGGTCAACGGCCCGCTGCCGACCGGGTTCTCGTTGGCGAAGGTGACAGGATCGGCGACATCCTTCCAGACATGTTCGGGAACGATCGGCAGCTGCGAGATCTGCTCGGCAGCAAGCGAGCTCGGATTGGCGAGCGCGAAGCGCACCGTCTGGCCGTCGACGGCCTGCACGTCGGTGACGAAGGTCCAGATGCTGACGAAGTCGAGCGCCGGGAACTTTTTCAGATAATCATAGGTGAACTTGACGTCGGCTGCCGTCAGCGGTTTGCCATCAGACCATTTCAGGTTCGGGCGCAGCTTGAAGTCGATGCTCTTCAGGTCGTCAGAGAGCTTGAAGCTTTCGGCCAGGCGATAGACCGGCTTGTTGCTGTCGAAGCGATTGAAAATAACCAGCGGCTCATAGATGAAATCGAGCGTCGATTGGCGCGCCGAGGTCTGGTTGAACGGGTTGAAGTTGCGAACCCAGGTCGTGGCCGGTTCGATATTCGCCGTCAGGATCGCCTGCGCCATGGCGGATCCCGAAAGCAGCGTCAGTGCGGCGGCTGCAAATAGATATTTTTTCATGTTCCATTCCCCTTTTCTTATGCGTGAAAAATGATCTGCCGGTCAGGCGGCCGGCACGCTGGCAAACATATCTTCCACCTCGGCATGGGCGGCGCGGACGTCGATCTTGAGATTGCCGAGGCGGGCTTTGCCGGCGGCGATACGCTTCAGCGCGGCGTCCGTCAGCGGGCGGGCGGCCTTGGCGGCGGCTTCGCTTTCCCTGACGTCTCCGTGGCTGTGGAGGGCGATATCGAAGCCCGCATCGAGGACTTGGGCAACGCGTTCCGGCAAGGTGCCCGTGAGCGACTGCATGAAGATGCAGTCGGAGATCAGCACGCCCTCGTAACCCATCTCTTTGCGGATCACGTCGTGCATGACAGGCGAGACGGATGCCGGCAATTCGGCATCGTAGGTCGAGTAGACGACATGGGCGACCATGGCCCAGGGCGTATCCTTCAGTGCGACGAAAGGCTTGAAATCGGTGGCGGTGAGCGTCTCACGGCTGGCATCCACGACCGGACGCTCCTTGTGGGAGTCGAGCGTGGCGCGGCCGTGGCCGGGAATATGCTTCATGACCGGCATGTTGCCGGTCTCTAGCAGCCCGTCGACCACCTCGCGGCCGAGGGCAGCGATGAAGTCGGGATCGGGGCCGAAGGAGCGGGCGCCGATGACCGCACTCGTCGTCTCGAAGACGAGGTCGAGAACGGGCGAGCAGCCGCTGGAAAGGCCGAGTTCCGTCATCATCGCGCCCATGGCCTGGGAGGAAAGGCGCAGTGCTTTTTGGCCGAGATCGAAATCGCGGCGGGCCAGTTCGGCGAACTGGCCGAAGCTGCGGAAGAGCGGCCAGGGACCGGCGTCGAGATGCTGGACGCGGCCGCCTTCCTGGTCGGTGAAGACGGGCGCATCCTCTCGGCCGACGGCTTCGCGGAAGCGTTCGATCAGCCGCTTTGTCTGCTCCGGCTCGCGCTGATTGCGCCGGCCGACGAACAGGCCGAGCGGATTGGTCTCGCGAAACAGGGCGAATTCGTCGTCCGAAATCGCAGGGTTCGGGAGACCGACAAAAAGGGCGAGCGGGGTCGAGGACACTTCTGGAACTCCGGTATCAGCTGGTCATTTCGGCGCGCTTCGCAGCATGCCTTCGTAAATGCCCTTGTCGGGGGCAGGGATGGCGATCGCACCCGCGGTGCTGGCGTAGAAATCGACAGGCCCGGCATCGCCGATGAAGGCATAGGCATGGCCGAGCGTCTTCATCGTCTGAAGGCAGGCGGAAAACAGCGCGAGACCGATGCCCTTGCCACGCGCCTCGGGATCGACGCCGGTTGGGCCGAAGAAGCCGCGGGCCGTCGTGTCATAGCAGGCAAAGCCGAGCAGCTTGCCGCCGTCGATGGCAATCTGGCAGGCGACGGGTTGGCGGGAAAAAGCAACCGAAACCTCGCTTGCCCATTTCTCGCTGAATCGTTCGCGAACCCAGTTGACGACTAGGTGCAATTCTGGAGGAAGAGCCGGACGAATGGAGGCGCGGACATTGTCGGCCCGCTCTTTCAGGTCGGCGAGCCTGTTGGAATATAAGCTCACAAGCAGGTCTGGCACCTGTCTCTCCTCCAGGTATTCCTTTATAACGGAATATATATCCGTTTAATGTCATAGACTTGGCTATCTAACTGGCCTTGTCAACAGGGATTTTTCAAACGGAGCGGTGCGCCCAGCTTCGGATCAGCGCCGGCTGGCGCGAATGAAAACGGCCCGGGGGAGGCCGGGCCGTTTTTCTCTCGTAATCCTGAGCCTGCGCGTTTCGGCGGGATCGGTTATTCGCCGTGCTTCCAAAGCGCATGAAAATGCTGCACCGGGCCATGTCCGGAGCCGACAGTGAGACTGCCGGCGGCGGCGACTGCATCGGCAAGGTAATCCTTCGCAATGGCGACGGCTTGCTCGGCCGATGCGCCCTTGGCAAGCTCGGCGGCCAGTGCGCTGGAGAGCGTGCAGCCAGTGCCGTGCGTATTTTTCGTCGGCACTCGCCTGGCCTCGAACCAGTGCAGGCCGTCGGCCGTGGCAAGCACGTCTGGGCTCTCGTCGCTGCCGAGATGGCCACCCTTGACCAATACGGCGGCGGGGCCAAGCGCGCGCAGCCGCTCGGCCTGCGCCGCCATCTCATCGCGATTGGTCGCGACCGGCTGGTGCAACAGGGCCGCGGCCTCGGGCAGGTTCGGGGTCAGGAGGGTTGCGAGCGGCAGCAGCCGCCGGGTCAGCACGTCGACCGCTTCGGGCGCGAGCAGGGCGGCCCCACCCTTGGCGATCATCACCGGGTCGAGAACGATGGGGATTCCCCGTCGATCGGCAAGGGCTGCGGCGACAGCCTCGGCTATGCCGGCATTGGCGATCATGCCGATCTTGACGGCGTCGACTCGCACGTCGGCGAAGACGGCATCGATCTGGTCGGCGACGAATTGCGGCGGCACCAGATGCACGCCGCTGACGCCTTGGGTATTCTGCGCCGTCAGCGCCGTCAGCACCGCCATGCCGTAGACGCCGCGGGCGGCAAACGCCTTGAGATCGGCCTGGATGCCGGCGCCGCCCGAGGGGTCGGAGCCGGCGATGGAGAGAACGTTGCGGATCATGGGCGGACCTTTCGGATTTCTGCGGCGATGCGGCGGGCGGCCGCTTCGGGGTCCGACGTGCCCGCAATGGCGGAGACAACGGCTAACCCTTCGGCGCCGGCTGCAAACACTTCCGCCACATGCTCCGCCTTGAGGCCGCCGATGGCGACGGACGGCACCGGCGAGGCCATCACCAGCCTAGCAAGCCCATCAAAGCCGATCGGCTGCTTGTGATCGGCCTTGGTCGGCGTCGCAAACACCGGTCCGACGCCGGCATAATCGACGAGACCGGGATCGACGGCAGCGGCAAGTGTCTCGGTCTCGACCGAGAGGCCGAGGATCATCCCGGGTCCGATCATCCCGCGCGCCGTGCGCGCATCCATATCCTCCTGGCCGATATGCAGGCCATCGGCGCCGATGGCGATGGCCGCCTCGACATCGTCGTTGACGATGAGCAGGGCGTCGGTTCCACCGAGCGCCTCTCTCAAGGCGCGGCCGGTCTCGATCATCCTGGCCGTGCCGGCCTGTTTGTCGCGCAGTTGCACCATCGTCGCGCCGCCGGCAACGGCAAGGCGCGCGGTCTCGACCATCCCGATCCCGACGCAGAGATCAGGATCGAGAACGAGGTAGAGCGAAAGGTCGAAGCGCTTCATGCGACCGATACCCTTGCCCTGGCATCGAGCGTTTCGGCGTCGATCGCAGCCAGCGCATCGAGGAAGCGCCAGGAAAAGGAGCCCGGGCCGGCGGCGCCGAGCGCTGCATCTTCGCCGGCGACGGCGAAGGTCGCAAGCGCGGCGACAGTCGCGCCGAAGAGATCTTCGGGCGCGGTCGCGGCAAAGGCGCCGACGAGGCAGGTGAGCGAGCAGCCGAGCGCGGTGACCTGCGGCATCAGGGCCGATCCGCCCGCAATACGGACTGCCCTTGCGCCATCGGTGACGAAATCGACAGCACCGGTGACGGCGACGATGGCCCGCTGCCTCTCCGCCAGCCGCCGTGCCGAACCCTCCGCCTGTTCGACTGGATCGCGGCTGTCGACGCCCTGACCACGGCTCTCGCCGCCGGCAAGCGCGATGATCTCGGAGGCGTTGCCGCGGATAATCGTCGGGCGAAGCTCCAGAAGGTCGGCCAACGCGGCACGGCGGAAGCCCGTGGCGTAATGGGCCACCGGATCAAGCACCCAGGGTTTGCCCGCCGCATTGGCGGCCTTGGCAGCCCCCTGCATGCCTTCGAGCCATTGCGTCGAGAGCGTGCCGATGTTGATGGTCAAAGCATTGGCGATGCCGGCGAATTCGCCGGCTTCTTCGGCGGCATGCACCATGGCGGGCGAAGCGCCCGCGGCCAGCAGGACGTTGGCCGCGATATTCATCGCGACATAATTGGTGATGCACTGAACGAGCGGCGGCTTTTCGCGCATCGCCTTCAGCATGGCTCCCGACGTGATCTTGCTCTGCATGGTGCCCCTTTCAGGCGGGGGCGGGCGCGGGGCGCTGCTCTTACGGCGATGCCCCGAGCGACTCCCTCCGCCGGCATTATCCGGTTCAGGTTCGAAGGGTTCTTCTCAGCCCGTCTGTCGACGAACGCCCCTGTCTCTCATCACGCTCTTTTTCGCAGAGAATGGCGCGGCTGTCACTCCGAAAGTGAGTATTCCGGTATTTCGGAGCGGCTGCCCTTGGGCGTGGACATTGCTGGAGGCCTTCCCAGCGCAATCCTGACGGCATCCAATTTTGCCTAACTCAAATCATGCAGCCCCGTCGTAATCGCCGGGCTGATTGAAAACTCCGAAAATCGAACCCTCAAACCACTTCGCTCCGGCGTACAGGCTGTCGGCCCGACCTCATAGCGATCGGCAGCCGGGAAGGGTGCTAACCGCAGCAACGGCCAGCGGCTACCGTCGCGGGAGCCCTGGATGCGCACGGCGCCGTTTGCGACCGTCACACGGATGCGGAAATCCTCCAATTCCTTGAAGGGCTGCGACACCGACCAGTCTGACTTTCCGTCGGTGACGACGGTGCTGAGGAAGGCTTCTCCGTCGGTGAATTCGACGCCCGTTTTCACCCAGCGGCTCTCGTCGATGCGTACCATCAGGCCTGCCTGATCGTAGAGGGTGCGGAATTCGCCCTGGGCGCGGATCTGTGCGGTGAAGCTGTCGCCGGTGGGAAAGGCGAGGAAGTGGCCGGTGTCGCGGGTGAAGCCGTAATAGGTCTCGCGCCAGAAATCGGTCTTTTCGCCTGTCGTCATCGTCAGGCCGGTTTCGTCGGCGTGCCAGCTGCCCGGCTCGTTCAGCCATTTCCCGTCATTGAAGTCGATGCTCATTCGCTTCTCCCTTCCTTTAATCTTGCCGCAGGGCAGTCGTCTCACTTGGCGTACCACGCAGGCCCCGTGCGGAGAACTAGCGCAGCTGAAGATGGTGCTTTTCCGGCAACGCGCTATCCGCGGCTGCATAATCGACCACTCATGCTTGACACGATAGCTCCAGCTTCTATTCTGTTACAAAAAGATGAATTACATAATTGTGGAACTAAATCGGGAGCTCTCATATGAAAACATTCGTCGCATTCCTTCTCGGAACCGCGTTCGTCGCCCTGCCTTCGACCCTGCTTGCCCAGGAAAAGGGCGGCGTCATCAATGTCGCGACGATCGGCGAGCCGCCGACGCTCGATCCGATGTCGTCGACGGCCGATCTCGTCGGCATCGTCACCCAGCATATTTTCGAGACGCTCTACACTTTCGACAAGAGCTGGAACGTCACGCCGCTTCTCGCCGAAAGCCTGCCCGAGATCAGCGCCGACGGCAAAACCTATACGATCAAGCTCAGGACTGGCGTCAAGTTCCACGACAATACCGATATGACGTCCGAGGATGTGGTCGCTTCGCTTACCCGCTGGATGAAGATCGCCTCGCGGGGCAAGCAGGTGGCCGGCTTTATCGACAAGATCGCGGCTACCGATCCTTCGACGGTTACGATCACGCTGAAGCAGCCCTATGCGCCGTTGACCTCGCTGCTTGCCTTCAACAATTCGGCGGCCATCATCATCCCGTCCGAAAAGCAGGACGAGCCGATGAAGGAGTTCATCGGCACCGGTCCCTATATGCTGAAGGAACGGAAAGCCGACCAGTATATCCAGCTTGTCCGCTTCGATGGGTACAAGCCACGCAGCGGCGAGAGCGATGGCTATGGCGGCGCGCGTCATCAATATCTTGATGAAATCCGCTTTGTGCCGGTGCCGGACCCGAACACCCGCGTCGAGGCCGCCGTTTCCGGCCAGTATGATTATGTCGACTCGATTCCTGTCGAATCCTACGACAAGCTGAAAGCCTCGACCGCCTCGCAACCGGTAATGCTGAAGCCCTTCGGTTATCCTGTCTTCGTCTTCAACACCAAGGAAGGTGCTGCTGCCAACGTCGAGGTGCGCAAGGCGATCCGGCAGGCGCTCAGCATGGAAGACATGCTGGCGGCGGCCTTCGGCAGCAGGGATTTTTATGCGCTCGACGGGGCCATCTACCCGAAGTCCTTTGCCTGGTCGACCGATGCCGGCGCCGAGGGCGCCTATAATGTCGCCGATCCGGAAGGGGCGTCCGCTGCCGCCAAGAAAGCCGGCTACAATGGCGAGCCGATCCGCATCCTGACCAGCCGCCAATACGAGTTCCATTACAAGATGGCGCAGGTCGCCGCCGAATATCTGAAACTTGCAGGCTTCACCGTCGATATGCAGGTCGTGGACTGGGCGACGCTAACTCAGCGTCGCACCGATCCGAAGCTTTGGGATATCTACATTACCCACAGCCCCTTCTTGCCGGAGCCGGCGCTCATCGGCTCGCTGTCGACGAGTTCGCCCGGCTGGTGGGACACGCCGGCCCGCAAGGCCGCGGTCGATGCCTTCACCTCCGAAGTCGATCCGAAGAAGCGCGTGGCGCTCTGGGCCGATGTCCAGAAGGCCGTTTATACAGACGCACCCTTCATGAAGATCGGCGATTTCAACGCCGTCTCGGCGAAGTCGATCAAGCTCGAAGGCGTCGATCCGGCTCCGTGGCCATATTTCTGGAACGCCTCGATCAAGAAGTAAGCAACACCGCCGGTGCCGCCCTTCGGGACCGGTACCGGTCATCTTTTCTGCCGCATCTGCAAGGGATTGAAGGCCGGCATTCATGATACGCTACATCCTCCAACGCCTGTTCGGCATGATCGTCGTGATGTTCCTGGTCGTCACGATCGTCTTCGTCATCGTGCGCGTGACGCCGGGTGATCCAGCCGCCGTCATGCTCGGCCCCGATGCGACGCCGCAGGATATTGCCGATCTGAGAGCTCGGCTCGGCCTCGATCAGTCGCTCGGGCTGCAATATGTCTATTATATCGGCCAGTTGCTGAAGGGGGATCTCGGCCAGTCGATCTTCCTCAACATGCCGGTCACTGTAGCACTCGTCGACCGGGCCGAACCGACCTTCTTCCTGACGCTGTTTTCGCTTGCCATCGCCAGCATCATCGCCCTGCCGATCGGCATCTATGCCGCCTATCGGCGTGGTTCCTTCATTGATCAGGCGGCAACGACCCTCGCCATTTTCGCCGCCAGTATTCCAAGCTTCTGGCTCGGTCTCATCCTGATGCAGTTCTTCGCTGTCCGATTCAATCTCTTCCCGGTCTCCGGCTATGGCGGCCCGGGCTCAACTTTCATCGACCGGATGTATCATCTGACGCTGCCGGCCTTTGCGCTCGGCATCGTCTCTTCGGCGCTGATCCTGCGCTTCACCCGTGCCTCGATGCTCGATGTGCTCGGCGACGATTATATCCGCACGGCGCGCGCCAAGGGGCTAATCGAGCGTAAGGTCATCCTCAAGCACGCTCTGAAGAATGCGCTGATCCCGATCCTGACGGTGCTCGGCCTGACCGCCGCCGTGCTGATCTCGGGCGCTGTCGTCACCGAAACCGTCTTCGGCTTGCCCGGGGTTGGCAATCTCGTGGTCTCGGCGGTGCTGCGCCGCGACTATCCCGTCATCCAGGGGGCGCTGCTCGTCATCGCCGCCCTCTACGTGCTGATCAATTTTGCGATCGACATGCTCTACCTGCTGGTCGATCCGAGGGTGCGCTACTGATGGCGGATGTCGCAACCAAACCTGTCGAAAGCGAAGGCAGCAAGTTCGTCCGCCGCCTCATGAAGCGCAGGACAGTGGCCTTCGGCCTGCTGATCCTGGTGGTCTTCGTGCTGCTCGCAGTCTTCGCGCCGCTCGTCGCGCCCTATTCGCCGTCGAAGCTTTCCATCGTCAACCGGCTGAAGCCGCCGAGCGAGATCTTCTTTTTCGGTACTGACGAGTTCGGCCGCGACGTCTTCTCGCGCACGATTTTCGCCGGCCGCCTGTCGCTGCTCGTCGGTGCGGCTGTTGTGGCCTTGTCGGCCGCCATCGGCGTGACGCTCGGCCTGCTTGCCGGCTTCTTTCAAAAGCTCGATACGCCGATCGCCCGGCTGATCGACGCGATGATGGCCTTTCCGGATATCCTGCTCGCCATCGCCCTCGTCGCCGCTCTCGGCCCGTCCTTGACGACGGTCATCATTGCGCTGTCGCTCGTCTACTCGCCGCGCCTTGCCCGTATCGTCCGTGCCTCGACGCTTGTCATCCGCGAGCTGCCCTATGTCGAGGCGGCGAGGGCGCTTGGCATCTCGACCTTCCATATCATGACCCGACACGTGTTGCGCAATCTGCTGTCGCCGATCCTGGTACAGGCCACCTTCCTCTTTGCCAGCGCTATGCTTGCCGAAGCCGGCCTCTCCTTCCTCGGCCTCGGCGTCAGCCCCGAAGTGCCGACCTGGGGAACGATGATCGCTGCCGGCCGGCAATATATCGGGCAGGCCGATTGGATGACGGCTTTCCCCGGCGTGGCGATCGTCCTCTCGGTGCTGTCGCTGCAGATGGTCGGCGACGGCCTGAGAGACATGCTCGATCCAAGACTTCGCAAGGACCTTTAATCCGCCGACCAGAGGTCGCCCAATCCAAATCCGCCAATCGAAATTCGCATGACAGGAGTTCGCGTGAATCAGTTCCCCGCCGCCGCCGGCAAGGTCGAGAACTCGCCTTACCAACGGTTAGCCGCGCTCGGCATAACGCTGCCGCCGCCACCGCCGCCGATCGCCAATTTCGTGACGCATGTGATAGAAGGCAACATGCTCTATCTGTCAGGCCAGGGGCCGCGCGAGGCCGATGGCTTCCTGCATGCCGGCAAGGTCGGCGGCAGCGTTGGTGTCGAGGAAGCTTACCGGCATGCGCGGCTGACCGGCATCAACCTGCTTTCCGTCATGCATGAGGCGCTTGGCGATCTCTCCCGCGTCAGGCGGGTGGTCAAGCTGCTCGGCATGGTCAATGCCGTGCCCGAGTTCGAGGATCATCCGAGCGTCATCAACGGCTGCTCGGATCTGTTGATCGCCGTGTTCGGCGCAGCCGGCGAACATGCCCGCTCGGCCGTCGGCTTCGGCTCGCTGCCCGGCAATATCACCGTTGAGATCGAGGCCATCGTCGCCCTGCATTGCTGAACGTGTTTTCGTGTTTGGAGTGGTCTTCGGATGACTTTTTTCTATTTAAGCACGCATCCTTCCCCCGGCTGCTCGACACTGCCACATGGCAGCGCCATGTTCTGCCCTTCCTCCCAGACTTCCGGAGATCTTCATGCCCGATGATATCAGACCTTCGCTCGGCCTTCGTCCCGTCATCAATGTGTCCGGCACGATGACCAGCCTCGGCGCCTCGATCGTCGTTCCGCAGGCGATCGAGGCGATGACAGCGATCCTGCCGCACTTCGTCGAAATTAACGACTTGCAGCGCAAGGCAAGCAGCGTCATCGCCCGGCTGACCGGCGGCGAGGCGGGTTTCGTCACCGCCTCCTGCTCGGCCGGAATTTCGCTTGCCGTCGCCGGCGCAATCACCGGCGACAATCTGTTGGCGATCGAGAAACTGCCGGACGCCGTGCCGGAGAGGAACGAGGTGCTGGTGCAGATGGGCCATATGGTAAGCTACGGCGCGCCGGTCGACCAGGCGATCCGGCTTGCCGGCGGCAAGGTGGTGCTTGTGGGACAGGCGACCTCGACGCATCGTTTCCACATGGAAAGGGCGATCACCGACAAGACGGCTGCTGCCGTCTATGTCGTTTCCCACCATGTCGTCGATTATGGCCTGCTGAACCTCAAGGAATTTATCGAGATCGCCCATGCCAGGGGCATTCCCGTCATCGTCGATGCGGCCTCGGAATATGACCTGAGGACCTTCCTGGAGCAGGGGGCCGATATCGCGCTCTATTCCGGCCACAAGTTTCTCGGCGGCCCGACCTCGGGCATCGTCGCCGGCAGCAAGGAACTGGTGCGGCACGCCTTCCTGCAGAATATGGGGATCGGGCGCGGCATGAAGGTCGGCAAGGAAAGTATCTTCGGCGTCATGGCGGCGCTGGAGGCGTGGGAAAGGCGCGATCATGCCGGCATCCGCGAGCGCGAGACCGGCTATCTCAATCTCTGGAAGAAGACGCTCGACGGCCGTCGGGGCGTCACCGCCCTGATCGAGCCCGACCCGACCAACAATCCGCTCGATCGGCTGCGCCTCATCGTCGATCCCGAAGAGGCGCATATCACCGCCTGGGATCTGGCCGATGCGCTCGCCAAGGGCAGTCCGCCGATCATCGTGCGCGATCATGAGGTGGAGCACCGCTATTTCTATCTCGACCCCTGCAACCTGCATCCGGGCGAGGAGGTCATCGTCGCAAACCGCCTCGCTGAGGAACTCGACAAGGCGCGCGCCTCCAACGAGATCATCGCCACACCGATCGAAAACCGCAGCCGGCACCGTTTCGACGGATTGCTGCGCTGGCCGGATTGATCGGCCGTTCTCATCCGCCGCAAGAGGAGCCGATATGGCCAACGCCCAAGCCCAGCCGATCGAGACATTGAGCCCCGTTCTTTCCGTCGACCGGCTGACCACGTCCTTCCTGGTCGACGGCGCCTGGAAACCGGTCGTGCGCGACGTTTCCTTCACCGTCGCGCCCGGTGAAACTGTGGCGATCGTCGGCGAATCCGGCTCGGGCAAGAGCGTCACCTCGCTTTCGATCATGCGGCTGCTGCAGGCGGAGACGAGCCGCATCGAGGGCCGCGTCATGCTCGGCGGCCGCGACCTGCTGGCCCTGCCGGAACATGCGATGCGGCAGGTGCGCGGCAATGAGGTGGCGATGATCTTCCAGGAGCCGATGACCTCGCTCAATCCGCTCTTCACCATCGGCGATCAGATCTCCGAAGCGCTGCTCTGCCATTCCGCAATGAGCAAGGCCGATGCCAGGGCCGAGACGATCAGGCTGCTGGAAAAGGTCCGTATCCCCTCGGCCGCCTCGCGCTTCGACGAATATCCGCATCGTTTTTCCGGCGGCATGCGCCAGCGGGTGATGATCGCCATGGCGCTCGCCAGTCGGCCGAAGCTCTTGATCGCCGACGAGCCGACGACCGCACTCGACGTGACGATCCAGGGGCAGATCCTCGATCTCATCAAGCTGCTGCAGGAAGAGGAGGGGACTTCTGTTCTCTTCATCACCCATGACATGGGCGTCGTCGCCGAGATCGCCGACAGGACCGTGGTGATGTATCGCGGCGAACAGGTGGAAAGCGGCGCCACTGCCGATATCTTTCACCGCGGCAAACATCCCTACACAAGGGCGCTGTTGTCCGCCGTGCCGGTGCTCGGCTCGATGCAGGGCCGGCAGAGGCCGCTGCGCTTTCCCGTGGTTAACACCGCGACGGGCGAATCGGACATTCCCGCCGAGGCTGCCGATACGGTCGCGGCAAGGCCCGTCCTGCAGGTGAAGAACCTCACCAAGCGCTTCGACATCCATTCCGGCCTTTTCGGCCGGCTGACCAGCCGCGTGCACGCGGTCGAAAACGTCTCCTTCGATCTTCATGCCGGCGAGACGTTGTCGCTCGTCGGCGAATCCGGCTGTGGCAAATCGACGACGGGGCGAGCCATCATGCGCCTGATCGAGCCGCAGGCGGGTTCCGTTCTCGTCGAGGGCAGGCAGGTGCTCGGCCTCGACAGGAAGGAGCTGCGCGAGATGCGCAAATCCGTGCAGATGATCTTCCAGGATCCCTTCGCCAGCCTCAATCCGCGCATGACGGTGGGGGCTGCGATCGCCGAACCCTATCTCGAACACCGGATGGGCAATGCGAAACAGGCAAGGGAGGTCGTCGCCGACCTGCTGGTGAAGGTTGGCCTGTCCGCGGATATGGCGGCGCGCTACCCACATGAATTTTCCGGTGGCCAACGCCAGCGCATCTGCATCGCCCGCGCGCTTGCCTTGCAGCCGAAGGTGATCGTAGCGGACGAAAGCGTCTCGGCGCTCGACGTCTCGATCAAGGCGCAGGTCATCAACCTGATGCTGGATCTGCAGCAGAGTCTCAACCTCGCCTTCCTGTTCATCTCGCATGACATGGCGGTGGTCGAGCGCGTCAGCCACCGCGTGGCGGTGATGTATCTCGGCGAGATCGTCGAGATCGGCCCGCGCGCCGCCGTCTTCGAAAATCCGCAGCATCCCTATACCAAGAAGCTTATCGCCGCCGTGCCGGTGCCAGATCCCGACCGCCGCCACGAGAAGCGGATGGCGGCGAACGACGAGATCAAGAGCCCGATGCGCCCGGTCGACTACGCCCCTCCGATAGCCTCCTATCGCGAGGTCGGGCCGGGCCATCTGGTCATGGCCGAGCGCTCGTCCGGGCTGGGAGTTGCCTAACGGATCAGCGGCGCATAAAGCAGATGCGGAGACAAATGCTTGGAAAGCCGCACCGATGAACAAGACAGAGTATTTTTCGACGCTCGGCGGCCTGCCGCCGCAGACCCAACTGCTTTCCGGTAAGGCCGTTTTCACCACGGCTTACGCGGTCATTCCCCGCGGCGTCATGAGCGATATTGTCACGAGCCTCCTTCCGCATTGGACGGGAACGCGGGCATGGGTGCTCTCACGGCCGCTTTCCGGTTTCTCCGAAACCTTCTCGCAATATGTGATGGAAGTTCAGCCGGGCGGCGGAAGCGACCGGCCGGAGCCCGACAAACGAGCCGAAGCGGTGCTCTTCGTCGTCGAAGGCGGCATGACGGTTGAGCTCGAGGGCGTCAGCCATGCGCTGCGCGCCGGTTCCTTCGCCTATCTTCCGGCCGGCTCGGCTTGGCGCCTCAAAAATGATGGTTCGACCGCGGCGATCTTCCATTGGGTCCGGAAGGCATTCCAGGAAGTCGAGGGGCTGGAGCCGCCGCCGGCAATTTTTACGCATGAGGATGACCATCCGATCCAGGCCATGCCCGACACCGACGGCCGCTGGGGCACGACCCGCTTCATCGATCCGGCCGATGTGCGCTACGACATGCATGTCAATATCGTGACGCTGGAGCCGGGTGCGGTGATCCCCTTCATGGAAACGCACGTCATGGAGCACGGCCTCTATGTGCTGGAGGGCAAGGCGGTTTATCGCCTGAACCAGGATTGGGTCGAGGTCGAAGCCGGCGATTTCATGTGGCTGCGCGCCTTCTGCCCGCAGGCCTGCTACGCCGGCGGTCCCGGCCGCTTCCGCTACCTGCTCTACAAAGATGTCAATCGGCATATGAAGCTCTGGTAGGCGGCTCGCATAGGCCGCACACGAGGCAGGCTCGCACCTGTCCGGTTGCTTGACAGCTCTCTGGTTAACACGCATCGTCGTTCGATGCGGGATATGGATTCATGGCTGTCGGAGAAGAACGAAATCAACCGAAGAAACGCTGCCGAAGCGGTCTTCGAAGATATCCGCACGGCCATTGTGGATCAGAAACTGCCGCTCGGAAGCCGTCTTCCCTCGGAGGTGCAACTGGCCGAACGCTACGGCATCAGCCGGGCGATCGTGCGTGAAGCGCTTCGCTCCCTGCAGACGCTGGGCTTCACGCAAACCCGAACCGGCCGGGGCACCTTCATCGTTTCGGACAGCCCCGCGCGGCAGCTCGGCGGCGGCGCCTATTCCGCCCGCGACCTGATGGAAGCGCGGCCCTGCATTGAAATCCCGGCAGCCGGCTGGGCGGCATTGCGTCGTTCGGGCGAGCAGCTGGCCCGGCTGACATCCTTGTGCGACCGAATGGATGAGGAGGAGGATGTCCAGAAATGGGTGCGGATGGACGCGGCCTTTCATGGAGAAATCGCGGAGGCTTCAGGCAATGCGATCTTCCGGAAAGTCGTCGCCGATGTTCGCGGCGCGCTCTCGACGCAGTCGGAACTGGTCGAGCATGTTCGCGGGCGGCGCCAAAGGTCCAATGCGGAGCACCGCCGAATTCTGGAGGCAGTTGCTGCAGGCAGCGAGCAGGATGCGCGGGCGGCAATGGCAGAGCACCTGCTGGAGGTCAAGCGCTCCATCATCGGGATTTCCGATGAAAGGCGAACTGCCCAGAAGGCATGATTTCAAATTTACGCCCGGATGTCCCGTGCGGCCGATCGAATGCAAGCGATGAACGATCTAGAAAACTGGCTGTCCGATTCCGCGACCCTCAGTCGCAAAAGCGCCTCGGAACTTGTGTTCGAGGAATTGCGCAGCCTGATCCTTTCCGGCCGTTTCGCCGCCGGTTCGAAACTTCCGTCAGAAGCCAAGCTCGCTGCAAAATATGGCGTCAGCCGCCCGATCGTGCGGGAGGCGCTGCGCTCGCTGCAGATTTTGCGGCTGACGGAGACACGAACGGGCAGCGGCACATATGTGCTTGCGGCTGCCGGCGACGGAGACATCAGTTACGGCGATTATTCGGCGCGTGATCTGAGGGAGGCGCGGCCTCACGTCGAGGTGTCGGCCGCCGGCTGGGCGGCGCTGCGTCGAAACCATGACGAACTGTCCGGGTTGCTCAGGCTTTGCGACGAGATGGAGCAAGAGGAAAATACCGAGGCCTGGGTGCAGCTGGATTCGGAGTTTCATGGACTGATCGCCGCTGCATCGAAGAATGCCGTCTTCCGCGATATCGTCGATGAGGTTCGGGAGGCGATGGCGCAGCAATCCGGCCTTCTAACGGTGTTGGGGCCGCGGCGGCAGGAGTCGAATGATGAGCATCGCGCAATCGTCGAGGCCATCCGCGCAGGCTCGGACATCGAAGCCCGGGCCGCGATGGAAATCCATCTCCAAAAGGTGGAGGCGGCCGTCAATCGCATCATCGGCGCCGAACCGCGCTAAGCGGCGCCAACGCTATCGGAGCTTTCTGACACACCGTTGCGTCCGCATCGGTAGCTGCCTGATGGGCGAACCGGCTTCCATATAATGCACATCCTCAAACGAAGGAGCTTGACGGAGGTGTATGTTTCCATTTATCCGCTAAACCTGTCAGACCGCATAGCAGATTGACATGTTGTCGGAGCTGCGCGGAGGGCGGCCGGGGAGGCTGCCGAACCCAGGAGAGGGAGGAGAAATGACAGTGATGGAATCCACCAGAACCGAGGCCGATGGGCAGATTTTCGCCGAGGAGGATCTCGGTTACAAAAAGGCGCTGAAGCCGCGGCAGATCCAGATGATCGCCATCGGCGGAGCGATCGGCACCGGGCTGTTTCTGGGCGCGGGCGGGCGGCTTGCCGCTGCCGGTCCGGCGCTTGTGCTGGTCTATGCCTTGTGCGGCTTTTTCGCGTTCCTCGTTCTCCGGGCTCTCGGCGAACTGATCGTGCACCGCCCGACCTCCGGTTCGTTCGTTTCCTATGCCCGTGAATTCTACGGTGAAAAGCTCGCCTTCGCGGTCGGCTGGCTCTACTGGTTGACCTGGGCGATGACGGCGGTCGCCGATGTCACCGCCGTGGCTCTCTACATGAATTTCTTCAAGGCCTACGTTCCATGGATCGCCATGATCGATCAGTGGGTCTTTGCGCTGGCGGCGCTGGTTCTCGTTCTCGCAATGAACCTTCTGTCGGTGAAGGTTTTCGGCGAACTGGAATTCTGGTTCAGCCTCGTCAAGGTTCTCGCTTTGGTCGTCTTCCTGCTTGTCGGGGTCTACTTCGTTGTGACCGGCACGCCGATCGACGGCCACGCTCCAGGCCTCAATACGATTGTCGACTTCGGCGGCATGTTCCCGAACGGAATCCTGCCCGCGCTTGTGGTGATCCAGGGCGTGGTTTTCGCCTATGCCTCGATCGAGCTGATCGGCACCGCCGCGGGCGAAACCGAAAATGCGCGCAAGGTCATGCCGCGCGCGATTCGAACGGTCGTGCTGCGCCTGGTGGTCTTTTATGTGGGCTCGGTTCTGCTGCTGTCGCTGCTGCTGCCCTATACCGCCTATAAGGGCGGCGAGAGCCCGTTCGTGACCTTCTTCGGCAAGATCGGCGTCGAGGGCGCCGACGTCGTCATGAACCTCGTCGTGCTGACCGCGGTCCTGTCGTCGCTCAATGCCGGCCTGTATTCGACCGGCCGCATCCTGCATTCCATGGCGATTTCGGGCTCGGCGCCGGCCGCGCTGGCGAAGATGAACAGATCCGGCGTGCCCTATGGCGGCATTGCGGTGACGGCTGTCGTGACCGCCTTCGGCGTCGTGCTGAACGCCGCCGTTCCGGCAGAAGCGTTCGAGATCGGACTGAATGTCGCCGCGCTCGGCATCATCGCGGCATGGGGTGTGATTGTTCTGTGCCAGCTCAAGCTGTGGCACCTGTCGCGTCAGGGCAAGCTGGCGCGGCCCGAATTCCGGATGTTCGGCGCGCCCTATACCGGCGTGCTGACGCTCGGCTTCCTTGCGGTCGTCGTGATCCTGATGGCGCTGGATTATCCGGTCGGCACCTACACGGTCGCGTCGCTGCTGCTGATCATTCCGGCGCTGGTGGTCGGCTGGCTTCTGATGCGGGAGCGCATCCACATGATCGCGGCCGAACAAGGCGACGATCGCGGCGGTTTCGATCTGGCCTGACCGGCGCGACAGCAAGGCTTGCCCCGGCGCCAAATGCCGCCGGGGCCGCTTCAATGGAGAGAGAAATGATCCCGAGTGAGGATTTCGTCGTCACCGACCGTGGCGGCATCGTCGAGAACCGCCATCGCGTCCATGCGGCGGTCGTTGATGCAGAAGGCCGGCTGCTTTATGCGCTGGGAAACCCGACGCGCCTGACGCTTGCCCGGTCTGCCGCCAAGCCGGCCCAGGCGCTCGCCATCCTGGAGACGAGTGGGATCGAGCGTTACGGCTTCGATGATGCGGATCTCGCGCTAATGTGCGCTTCGCACAGCAGCGAAGAGCGGCATATCGCGCACACGCGGACCATGCTGGCGAAGATCCGGGCAGAAGAGGCCGATCTTCGCTGCGGCGGCCATCCTTCCTTGTCCGAAACCGTGAACCGCGCCTGGATCAGGCAGGACTATACGCCGTCGGCGGTCTGCAGCAACTGTTCGGGAAAACATGTTGGAATGATTGCAGGCGCCCGGGCCATCGGCGCGGGCGCCGAAGACTATCACCTGCCGGATCATCCGATGCAGGTGCTCGTGAAGCGTACAGTCGCTGAACTTTGCGATCTTGATCCGCAGGACGTCGAATGGGGGATCGACGGATGCAATCTGCCGACGCCCGCTTTTCCGTTGGATCGCCTGGCGCGCCTCTACGCCAAGCTTGCTTCGGCAGCAGATCGGGGCGAGGGGCAGGAGGGTTTGTCGAGACGAGACGCAGCACTCGCTCGCATTTTCCGGGCGATGGCGCGCTACCCCGCAATGGTCGCGGGCGAGGGGCGTTACTGCACAGTGCTGATGCGCGCGTTCAACGGCGCGCTGATCGGTAAGCTCGGCGCCGATGCCAGCTATGCAATCGGTGTGCGCGCCTCGGATGACACCAGGCGATCGGGGGCGGATGGGGCGCTCGGCATTTCGGTCAAGGTCGAGGATGGCAACATCGAAATCCTCTACGCGGTTGTGACGGAAATCCTCGATCAGCTCGGCATCGGTTCGCCCGAACTCCGCCATGAGCTTGCAACGTTCCATCGTCCCAAGCGGGTGAACACCATGGGTGTTTCGACCGGTGGCGTGTCCTTTCCGTTCAGGCTGCGCATACCGGAGCCGGAGGGGGAGTAGTCCAGTCCTGCAGCTTGATACAACGACGCTTCCGGACGCGGCAATTCTGCCGCGCCTAACCGATCATCTCTCCGGCCTGCCGCCGCAGTTCAGGTCCGCAGCGCCGCTTTCGAAAGTCCAGCCATGACTATCTCCGATATTGCGAAAATCCGCGTCGAGCATGACCTGATCGGCGATCGCGAGGTGCCGGCCTCGGCCTATTACGGCGTGCATACGCTGCGTGCGGTCGAGAATTTCCCGATTACCGGTCAGACCCTGCGTGAATCGGCGGATCTGATTGCGTCGCTCGCCGCGATCAAGCAGGCAGCGGCTCAGGCCAATGCAAGCCTCGGCCTTCTCGATCGGGCACGCGCCGACGCCATCATCGCCGCCTGTGTCGAGATTCGCGACGGCGCGCTGCACGAGCACTTTGTCGTCGATCTCATTCAGGGCGGCGCCGGCACCTCGACCAACATGAATGCCAACGAGGTGATTGCGAACCGGGCGCTTGAAATCATGGGTTATGACAGGGGCGATTACCAGCACCTGCATCCGAACGAGCATGTCAATCTCTCGCAATCCACCAACGACGTCTATCCGACGGCGCTGAAGCTCGCCGCCTGGATCGGCGTTCACCGTCTGGTCGATGCCATGGCCGTTCTGCGCCGGTCGTTCGAGGCCAAGGCGGTCGAGTTCGCCGACGTCCTCAAGATGGGCCGCACCCAATTGCAGGACGCTGTGCCGATGACGCTCGGACAGGAATTCGGGACCTACGCGCTGATGCTCGCGGAGGACGAGGCGCGCCTTGCCGAAGCCGTCTCGCTGATCCGCGAGATCAACCTCGGCGCCACGGCTATCGGCACCGGCATCACCGCCCATCCCCAATATGCGGCGCTGGTGCGCGAGCGCCTGTCCGATATCGTCGGCGTCGATCTGGTGACCTCACCGGATCTGGTGGAGGCGACGCAGGATTGCGGATCCTTCGTGCAGCTGTCGGGCGTGCTCAAACGCGTGGCGGTCAAGCTGTCCAAAACCTGCAACGACCTGCGGCTTTTGTCTTCGGGGCCGCGCGCGGGCCTGAACGAGATCAATCTGCCGGCGCGCCAGGCCGGCTCGTCGATCATGCCGGGCAAGGTCAACCCGGTCATCCCGGAAGTCGTCAACCAGGTCGCTTTCGAGGTGATCGGCAACGACGTGACGATCACCATGGCCGCGGAAGCCGGCCAGCTTCAGCTGAACGCCTTCGAGCCGGTGATCTTCTACAGTCTCTACCGCAGTCTTAGCCACCTGACCAATGCCTGCCTGACGCTCGAAGCCAATTGCATTCAAGGCATAACCGCCAACCGTGACCGGCTGCGCCAGACAGTCGAGCAGTCGATCGGCATCGTGACGGCGTTGAACCCCTATATCGGCTATCGCAATGCCACGGAGGTCGCGCTGGAGGCGCATCATTCGGGCCGTGGGGTCTACGAAATCATTCTCGAGCGCGGCCTGATGCAGAAGGAGCATCTCGATGCGGTCTTGCGCCCGGAAACGCTGACCCGGCCGAGCGAGAGGCTTTCCTTCTCGTAGGGCATGCGGCTCATTTCCCCTTGCGAAGGCCGGCCCATGAAGCTCTTGTCGCATCATGGGCCGGGCAACACTCCTATGTGTGCGATCACGCCGCCTTGGCTTGCGGCTTGGCAGTCTTGACATGGGTTGTGCTGCGGCGGCCATCGATGCTGACGGGAACATCGCCGTCAACCGTGGCGCGGCGGACGACCCGGTGCTGGTCGCCATAATCGTTGACGGCATAGTGCTGGGTGGCGCGATTATCCCAGATCGCGACGTCGCCGGCTCTCCAGCGCCAGCGCACGGTATTTTCCGGGGCAGTGACGTAGGACTGGAACACCTCGTAGAGTTTTACGGAGTCGCTCTTCGACAGGCCGACAAGGCGCTGAACGAAGTTGCCGAGCAGCAGCGATCTTTCGCCGGTTTCCGGATGGACACGCACGACCGGATGCTCGGTCTCGTAGATGGTGGAGGTGAAAACTTCCTCGAAATGCTTCTTCTCTTCGGCGGTGGCGCGCGGGCGAACGGCGGCATAATCATAGGCATTGCTGTGAATGGCCCACAAATTGTCCGCCAGCAGTTTGAGCGGCGCCGGCAGGCTTTCATAGGCGGCATGGGTATTGGACCAGATCGTGTCGCCGCCGGCCGCCGGGATGACGACGCCGCGCAGGACGGAGAATTTGGGATAGGCGTCGACGAAGGTAACGTCGGTATGCCACTGGTCCGCTCTGCCGCCGCCGCGGCTGGAATCGAGATTGAGGATGGACGCCGTGCCGGCGACCGGTCCCTGGGTCGGATGCGGCACAAGATCGCCGAGGCGGCGTGCGAAGGCTTCCTGGGCGGAATCGTCAAGATGTCCCTGATCGCGGAAAAAGATGACCTTGTGTTTCAAGAGAAGCTGATTGATGGCCGTCACCGTTGCATCCGAAAGATCTCCACCAAGGCGGATACCCTTGATTTCGGCTCCGACACGGCCGGTCAGCGGCACGACGTCGGACTCGGGAATGATCTGATTGACGAGAACCGGATTGCTCATGGAAATCTCCTGTTGATATTGGAAGAAGTCGGAAGGTCGCTTGAGCCAGATGAAGGATTCATCGGGCGTTCGAAATCTCATCGTTGAAAGTCGACAGGGCTATGGAACCTTATAATCTACAAAATCTGTAGACAATAATTTCTAAATTTGACTGTTTTCCTGAAACGGCCGTCTTCGATTTTCCTCGCCGGGAGGCGAGGCTGGCGGGCGTTGTCATTTCTTCGTATGTTCCGCCGTCAGCGTGGGATTGCCGAGCAAGTGATGCTTGAGGCCGTAGACCGGCGCGCGGAAAGGAACTTTCGATGGCAACAGTTAAACTCCTGTCGGACCAAGAGGCGGCAGCCATTCCGGCCGTGCAAGCCGTGTTTGATGACATCAGGGCGACACGCAAGACCGATTTCATCAACAATTTCTGGCGTGCTCTCGCAAACGATCCCGCAAATCTCAAGCGGGTGTGGGAGACGCTCAAATCGGTCATGACTGTCGAAGGCGCCATCGATCCGTTGACGCGGGAGATGATCTACATCGCCGTGTCGACGGCCAATGCCTGCCAGTACTGCATTCAATCCCATACCGCAGCCGCCCGGGCGCGCGGCATGACCGATGCCCAACATGGCGAACTCCTGACGATCATCGGCCTTGCCGCACAGACAAATCATCTCGCTCTCGCCATGCAGATTCCCACAGATCCGGAATTCGAGGTGCGATAGGAAACGATGTCTCAGATCAAGCACATGCAACCAGTCCCGTCCGCAATCTCCCGCATCATCAAATGCGGAGAGTGTTGCATTCCAACTTTGCTTAACTTTGCGGCTACCTCAACGACTTCAGCATGATGCGATTACTCCCCGCTGAAAGCGCTCACATGTGCCTTTGACAGAATAACAAGCTTGTCCGGTCTGACGTTGAGATAGTTGCGTCGCGTGCCGCAGACAGCTCCTCCGTCAGCAAAAATCTCTAAGATGCCCTTATCGTGGATGACTCTCAGATCCGTCGCATCGGCAATCATCGCGGCGTAACGGATCGATCCGTCATCTTGTGGCAGCTGCACGGAGATACTTTGATCTTCCACCACGATGGAAAATGACAATCGTCCGGCCTCGGTCGCGGTGATCCTTGTTCCGTCGAGCATTCCGTTCAGTCGGATATCGACGGGCGCTTCGTCAAGAACATATCTGCCGGGTTCAGCGGAAGGCAGAGGCGCATGTGTGAGGGCCTCCTCCACTTCGTCAGCGGGTCTCATACATATCCTGTTGCGCGCATCCAGCGATAGCTGGCGGGGTAAGGACAACTCGCCGGAATACGGCGATCCGGCAGGCTTGCGGAACTGCCAATTGAAGAGCCACGCAAAGGAAAGCTGCCTGCCACCCGTCGCGAAACTTTGCATCGCATAAAAGTCGCTGCCGAAATCGAGGAGTTGCAGCGCATCGGAGTCCGGAATGAAGCGGTCATCGACGAAACTTCCGACGAGCCCATAGAGCAGGTTGTGTCGCCCGCTGTCAGGATCACAGTGTCCGACAAGTCCCATGATCAGCACCCATTTGCCGTCGACGGGAAAAAAGTCGGGGCATTCAACTGCCCTGGCGCCCTGCTCGCGGAAGAAGGGCGGTGCACGGTAGAGCGGTCCCAGGTATTTCCACTCAAGCAGATCCTCCGAACCGTAAAGCAAGACTGCCGGGTCGCCATGAATGGAGGCGCCGAGCACCATGCGATAAGCGCCGGAGGCTCCGTCCCACCACACCTTTGGATCGCGGAAATCGTGCTCGACTCCTTCGGGGCGCTGCTCGAGCACGGTCGAGATGCTTTCCGCCTTGATCATCCGCCGGTCCGGCCGGGCGATCTTCTGTATTTCTCGATAACCTTTGAAAAGGTCATAGGCGGGCAGGCGTTCTGTATAGAAGAACATCAGGCTGCCATCCCTGTCCTGAAATGCATTGCCGGAGAATGCGCCTCCGGTCGCACCGAGACGCCAGAGGTTCTGCTCCGGATGGAGAAAAACCGGCATGTGTGTCCAGCTGAACAGGTCAGGGCTAGTAGCATGCCCCCAGTGCATTGGCCCCCAGTCGCCGCCGCATGGATGGAATTGATAAAACAGGTGCCAGCACTCGCCGATCCTGCAGAGACCCACGGGATCGTTCATCCAGTTGCGACAAGGAGAAAAATGAAGTCGAGGCCGCTGAGGATCGCCTCGCAGCCATGAGCCAATTTCCTTTCCTGCGCGAATTAGAATTTCATCCGTGCTGAATTCCCATAGCTTTATGCCGGCCTCCGCAACGGTTGCCGGATCGTAGGAGTAGGCCCAGAGGAATGCTTCCGGCTGATCCCATTCAACGACAACGCTGCCGGCCTCGCGGTGATGATAGGCATAGTATGATGGATGAGCTTCGAAAGCGGGCACATGCCAGAGGGTCTCACCATCTTGCGAAATACTGACGGCCCCGGGGCCAACGGCCCAGAATTCCAAACGCTCGCCCGAAACAAAAGAGACAGTCGCTTTAGCCATTTGGAGACGCAATCTGAGTGAAGAACGGCCGGTCCGAAGACTGGCCCAGGTTTTTCTTGGAAGAGGACTTGTGGTCCCACGACCGGCGGGAGAGGCCTGGCGGCTGCGGTCTATTGCCCAGGAGCCGGAGTGCCCCTGAATGCATTTACCGTTCGGTCCATCACCACTTGTTCGACGTTTCCGCAGTCCAGGACCGTATTCCCCACCGAGTTCCTTTGCACCAGCACGGTCGTTACGTCGCGCGAAGTCGAATTCCCGATTGAAAGCAATGCGCGCACTTGTGTTGAAAAACAGGCGCTGTTTGGCGCATCGCTCCCGGCTTTTTGAGGTATTTCGGTGGTGGCCACAATGTGGTTGTTGGCTATGTAGTTTCCACTGCCGGAAACTACATTGATCATGACAGGTTTTGCTGCGGGAGGCTTGATATATTGGGTGTCAATGGTGTGCGAAATATGGTTCGCGATCAGCGAATTGTTGCTGCCGTCAATCTGCAGAAGCCCAAACAGATCATCCAAGCCATTGTCGTACTTCTGCATCGGCGCCCATGGCTCGCGATCTCGCAGAAAGTGATTTGAGGAGACCAAATTCTCGCAGCAGTTAGCAGCAAACACCAACATTCCGGGATAGAAGGAATGGAACCTATTTCCCGTGACCGAGGAACGCACCACGCCGGAGAAATGGAGACTGCTTGCTCCTCGCGGAAATACGTTGTTCGAGGATACCAGAATGCCCGCGTAATTCTCGGCGTAAATTGAGTGTCCCCTATATCCGGCGCCGACAAAATTATTTGCTATTCTTGAGGCCTGCCCCATACCTTTCAGCTCGATACAGTTGCCGCACTCTGCGATGAAATTATTATCTATCGCGAGCGCATCTGCATCATGAACAGTGACTCCATGCTCCAGGTAGATAAGGCCCATACCGGTTATTCGAAATGAGTCATTGGCGCTGCCTACATAGATTCCCGTTTTGCCATTCCTGTATGTGTTTTCTGCGTCGTCTTGCCCCGAACCATCATCGATGAAGTGCAAGCCATCGATGCAAAAGTCAGCAAACTCCACAGAGCTTATACGAGGATTTCCATTGCGCTTGACATAAAACGCGGCACCAGCAGCCTCAACGTCTGTGGCCTCTGGAGAAATGTCCACAAGGATTCGACTTCCGCCCGGCCACACCTCGTGCCAGTGGGTCAACTCGCCTGCTGGTGTGTTGAAGCGGATGCTCGACGACGTAAAACCATGCCCAGAGCCAACGATCTTCAGATAGCTCACGTCTATAACGACTTGAGTGACAAGACGATAATCGCCTGGCGGTATATAGATAACTGATCCAGGTTTTCCGCCGTCATTTGCATCGACTACCGCTTGCCTGTTCTTGATATCCGCAATGATGTTATTGATGACGGCGCCAATATCCTCACGGGAATTGCCTGATGGATACTTCGTAACGTCGTAACAGTTTTCGCTAATCATTATCATCTCCGCGGACAGCGAGGGTTAATCTTGTCTTTTGGCTGTGCCATCACCAGATGCTGGTACGGGTGCCCGGGTCAAAGAAGTGAAGTTCTTCGGCATCGACAGCGATGCGCGCGATGTCACCTGCTCGCACTGTGCTCTTAGGGGAAAAACGGGCTACAGCAGCTTTTTCGTCGCCGATGTCGGCGATGGCGTCCGGGTCGCCAGCATCCACCCAGGGTGCATCGATATTCAGATGCACCATGGATTCAGAACCCAGCGCCTCAACAAGAGTGACCGGCGCCGAGATCTCGGCCGAAGAAGGCCGGATTGAAGCGTCATTCATGTGCTCCGGCCGGATGCCGAGAAGGATTTGACGGTGAGACGCACCGTTGAGCGAGGGACGGCATTCGAAAACCCGGTCAGGAATTTCGAAACTGTTGCTGCCCAGGATCACCGTCCTTCCATTCAGGACGGCCTCGTACAAGTTCATCGAGGGCGATCCGATAAAGGCCGCAACAAAGACGTTGTCGGGGCGACTGTACAGGTTCTGCTGTGTGTCGACTTGCTGCAACACGCCGCCCTTCATGACAGCGACACGGTCGCCCATCGTCATTGCCTCGACCTGATCGTGAGTGACGTAGATCGTGGTGACGTTGAGTTTTCTCTGGAGGCTGGCAATCTCGGCGCGCATCTGCACACGCAGTTTTGCATCGAGATTGGACAGGGGTTCATCCATCAGGAAGGCGGACGGCTGGCGGACGATCGCCCGACCCATGGCGACGCGCTGCCGCTGGCCGCCCGAGAGCAGCGCCGGTTTGCGGTCGAGCAGAGCCGTCAGTTCGAGGATGCGCGCGGCCTCGTCCACGCGGCTGGCAATGTCGGATTTTGGCAACCCCGCCATCAGCAATGGAAAGGCGATGTTTTCGCGCACGGTCTTGTGCGGGTACAGCGCGTAAGACTGAAAGACCATGGCGATGTCGCGATCCTTGGGATCGACATGGTTGACGATCCTGTCCCCGATCCTGAGTTCGCCGCTCGAAATGCTCTCAAGGCCGGCGATCATCCGAAGCGCCGTCGATTTCCCGCATCCCGAGGGACCGACAAACACCATGAACTCACCATCCCTGATGTTGAAACTCAGGTCGTGTAGCGCATGAAAGCTGTTGCCGTAGATCTTGTTGACGTTGCGCAGTTCTATACTGGCCATGTCTTAGCCTCCCTCATCCTTTTACAGCGCCGAAAGTCAGGCCGCCGACGATCTGCTTTTGAAGTGCGAGCGTTACGATGATGACGGGCAGTGAATAGAGCACGGCTGCCGCCGTCATCGCTCCCCAGGCCAGGCCATAGACCGAGTTGTATTCAGCAATGACGATCGGTGCCGTTTTGGTCGACTCTGACGTCAGCAGCAGTGCATAGAGGAACTCGTTCCAGCTCGTGATGAAGGTAAAGAGCGCGGTAACGGCGATTCCGCCCGTCATGATCGGAAGAATAACCTTCAGAAAGGCCTGGAAACGGGTGCAGCCGTCCATGCGCGCCGCCTCTTCCAGATCCTTCGGAACGCCTTCGAAGAAGGCTGCCATGAGAAGAAGCGCAAGAGGTACCGCGGCTGATGTGTGGGCGAGCACCAGACCGGGAACGGTATCCAGCAGACCGAGCGACTTCAGAAGCTGAAACAATGGCACGCCGAGCGACACCGAGGGCACCATGCGCGTGACCAGCGCGAAAAGCAGGAACAGGGTGGTGATCCGGCGCCTATAGTGGGTCGCGACATAGGCGGCCGGAACCGCCACAGCGAGGGAAAGGATGGTTGTCAGCACCGCCACCATCAGCGAGCTTGCGAAGGCCCGCGGCAGGGTCGACGATTGCAGGACATCGCGAAAATTCTCGAAAGAGATCACGACGGGAAAGAAGCTCGGCGGAATCTGCTGGACATCCGCTGCCGGCTTGATCGACGTCATGAGCAGATAGACGTAAGGCAGCGCATAGGACAGGACGAGGACGAACGCGGCGGCATTGATCACGATGCCGTTGAAATTGAGGCGGCGCGCACTACGCATGGACCGGCCTCCATATCTTCCAATAGGCAGCAGCAGCCAGAGCCATCATGACGATCAGAAACAGCGTGCCGGAGGCCGAGGCCTCGCCGAGATCGCCGAAGCGCACCATGCGCTGATAGATGTTCATCGAAAACACTTCAGAAGCGTGGTTGGGGCCACCCTGCGTCTGAATCCAGATGAGGTCGAAGGTCTTGGCCGCATCCACCCCACGCACGATGACGACGACGGCGATCACCGGGCGCATCAGTGGCAGCGTGACATGCCAGAAGCGCTTGAACGCGTTCGCGCCGTCGATCCGCGCGGCCTCGAGCAGGTCTTTGGGAATGTTTGTCAATCCGGCATAGGAGACGAGGGCGACAAAGGATGTCGTCAGCCAGATATCGGCGAAAGAGACGGAATAGATGACGATATCTTCGTCGGACAACCAGGCAATCGCATCGGGATCGCTGATGACGCCCAGATGGAGGAGCCCGTAGTTCAAGATGCCGATGTTCCCGACCAGGAGAAAGCGCCACAAGAGGCCGGCGACAATGGGCGGCACCATTAATGGCAGCGTGAAGATCGTGCGGTGCCAGCGCGATTGACCGGGGAGCGCCGTGAACAGCAGCGCGGCGCAGAAACCGAAGGTAAATTCGAAGAACAGCGCAAAGATCGAATACTGGATTGTTCTGAATGCGCTTTCCGCGACACGCTTCGAGGTTAGCGCGTCGATATAGTTCTTGAGCCCGATCCATTCTCGTATGTGGGGAGTAATGGTGTCGACCTTAAAAAAGGAATCGAACACCAAAAGCCCTACCGGGTATGCGACTAGCAAGCCAAGGATGGCGAGGGCTGGCGCAAGCATGCACAGCACGAATCGGTCTTCACCCGACATGGCGCTCTCCGAAAGCTGATGATGCGAGGAGGACCACCCGTCCTCCTCGCCGCCGAGGGACTAGTCGAGGATGTCTTGGATCGTTTCCTTGGCGTCCGTCAGGACCTTGCCAACATCCGCTTTGCATGTCAGGGCCTGCTGCACAGCTGGCAGAACCGCTTCGTCGACAATTTCCTGATATTTTTCGTTCATCGGACGGCCTTGCGTCGCAGGAGCGCCCAACGTCTCAAGTAGCGGCGTGAAATGCTCATAACCGGGCTTGCTGGCATAGCCATTATAGGCCGAATTCGTCGCAGCCAATCCAAGCGGCGCTTCGATACCAAGAGCATTGTTGGCGATCGCGAAGGCTATGAACTTCTTGGCCGCGTCCTTGTGTTGGGAGGTCGACGGAACGACATTGTACCAAGGACCCGGAATTGCCGCGATTCCTGCATCGCCAGCCAGCATCGGGGCGACGCCGACCTTTCCGCTGACCTTGGAATCGGCGGGCGTCATCTTGTAGGCGTGCGCCCAGAATTTCATCATCGCCGTCTTGCCTTGATAGAACAGGTTCTGAGCTTCGCCCCAGCCAATCTCGTTGACGTTTTCGGGCACGGAATGATCGATGCAGTGAGGCGCGATGTAGAATTCGAGCGCCTTCCTATGCGCTTCGTTGTCGATGATCACCTTCCCATCCTTGTCGAGGATCACACCTGGCGAGCCCGCCTGAAGCACATGTGCCATCCACTCTTCGGAGAAGCTGCCGATGGTGTCGGTGCCCCAAAAGTCAGTCTTGCCGTCACCATCGGTGTCTCGGGTGAAGAATGTTGCGATGTCGCGCCATTGCTGCCAAGTCTTCGGCGGGGCGAGGGGATAACCATATTTTGCCTGGAATGTTTTCTGTTCTTCCGGCTTGTCGAAGAGGTCCTTGCGATAAAAAACAATTTCGGCATTGGCCCAAGCAGGCATGCCGATCAGTTTGTCGCCGATCTTCGCGTCGGCAAGCAAGGCAGGCGGCAGGTCCTTGCGAACCGCGTCGGTGAAGAGCGGCGCGAGGTCTTCGACATGGCTTGCGAATTTCGCGTTCCACACGACGTCGATCGTTACCACATCGAACGCCGATGAGCCGGAGGCGATTTCGGCGGAAAATTTGTCGAAGACGCCCTGATAGGGAACGACGGTGAAGTCCACCTTGATACCGGTCTCGGCGGTAAACTTCTCCGCGGCTGCCTTCTGCAGCATTTCGCCGCCGCCTTCCACGAGGACATTGATGGTTTCGGCCTTGACGGAGGCCGCAATGCAAACGAACGCGAGCGCGCTGGCGCCAAGCAGTTTTTTCATGAATTCCTCCCTTGTTCCGCCGGAAGCACTTGCCTCGGGCTGTTCCATCGTTGGGACCATAGGCGCGCTATGACGACGTTGTCAATTGTAATTGTCGACGTTGTCAGAAAAATATGTCGACGTTGTCATGCGTGTAGTTTACAACAGACCCGCATCAGGAGAATTAGCGGACATGGTAAGCATCGTCAGCGTCGCGAAAGCGGCCGGGGTTTCGAATAAAACAGTCTCTCGCGTCATCAATGGCGAGCCCTACGTGACTGAGGAAACCCGGGAGAGGGTGGAAAAAGCCATTCGGGACCTCGGCTATATCCCGAATATGGCGGCGCGCCTCATACGATCCAGCCGTTCCAACACCTTTGGGATTATCACCGATTATGTTTCCACGACGCCTTATTCGGTGGATATTGTCCGCGGAATTCAAGACTGGGCCAATGCGAATGGGAAAACCATCCTGATAGCCAACACCGGTGGTTCTTCCGAGCGAGAGGTGGAAATCTGGAAAATGTTCCAGTCCCATCGCATTGATGGAGTCTTGTATGTAACCATGTACCGCCGCATTGTGGATCCGGAGACCGGCGATGTCAGCATTCCGACAGTGATGATAAACTGTCGGCCGCAAACAAGGGAGCTCCTGCCGTCCATCGAGCCCGATGATTATCAGGGGGCGCGAGATCTTACCCGGTACCTCCTTGAACGAGGTCATCGCAGAATCGGTTACATCCGGCTCAATCCGATCCTATTGGGAGCCGAACTGCGCCTGGAGGCATTTCGCCGAACGACAAGCGAATTCGGTCTCACAGAGAACGACCTCTCTATCAGCCTTGGCATGGATGGGCCTGTGGGGGCAGAAAACAACTACGTCTTTGCGGCAGCGACCGAAATGCTCAAACAAGACGACCGTCCGACCGCGATCATGAGCGGCAACGACGAAATGGCAATTCAAATCTACATTGCCGCCATGGCACTGGGCTTGCGAATTCCACAAGACGTCAGCATCGTCGGCTTTGATGATTTTCGAACAGTCACTATGGCGCTGAAGCCGGAGCTCACCACAGCGGCGTTGCCATACTACGATCTCGGCGGAGAGGGTGCGAAGTGGCTGAACGATTTGATAGCGGGCGAGAAGATTTATCCGAGCGGTCGGGTTGTCCCTTGCAAACTGGTTGAACGTAGCTCTGCCGCCTTTGGCCCTCAGTAGGCGTGGAGAATCTCTACTGCCTGCCTCGAATGATCATGTCTGGTTTGAGCCTTGCCTTCGACAAAACGATCCGCTGC